>JAUHYO010000209.1 GCA_030426325.1 Gammaproteobacteria bacterium
GTTTCTTTCCGATCCCCGCGTCGTGGAATATCCGCGCGTCGTGTGGTGGCTCATCCTAAACCTTGTGATTCTTGTCATCCGGCCGTCACGCTCCGCCGCTGCCTACCGAAAAATCTGGACGGACAAGGGCTCGCCATTGATGCTCTATTCGCAGTCGATCGCCGACAAGCTTCGAGAAAAACTATCAGCCACTCTCGAGTCCACGGTGTGTGTTGAACTGGCGATGACCTATGGCCAGCCGTCAGTCGACGAGGGCATTGACAAGTTACTGGCAGGCGGTGCGCGCCGACTCTTGGTGCTGCCGCTCTACCCGCAGTACTCCGGCACGACGACAGCGGCTGTTTTTGATGCGGTGATGAAAAAACTAAGCAAGCTGCGCTGGATACCGGAAACGCGCTGGATCAACAGCTACCACGACGACGCGGCCTATATCGATGCCCTCGCCGCCAGCGTGCAACAGCATTGGCAAAGCCACCCCCGCGGGGAAAAATTATTGATGTCGTTTCACGGCATTCCGAAAAGTCTGCTTGAAAAAGGGGACCCTTACTTTTGCCAGTGCCAAAAGACCGCAAGACTGCTGGCGGCCAGGCTGGGGCTGGGCACCGACGAGTGGATAATCAGCTTCCAGTCGCGCGTCGGGCGAGAAGAGTGGCTGGCCCCGTACACTGACGAAACAATCCGGTCGCTGGCAAAAGAGGGTACGCGGGAAATTGATGTCGTCTGCCCGGGATTCTCGACAGATTGCCTGGAAACGCTGGAGGAAATTGCCATGCAGAATGCGGAGTTTTTTCAGGAAGCCGGTGGCAAGACTTTGCGCTATATCCCATCCCTGAATGACAGCGACTCGCATATTGATGTTCTGGCGGGTCTTGCAGTGCAACACATTAAGGATTGGGGGACAGCCGGCGACGGTGACCCGGATGAATTCAGTCGTGAGCGCGCTGTCGCAATGGGAGCGACCCGGTGAGCACTGTCGGGCGATTCCTTGAGTTTTCGGTGCGCGCCCCGGACATCCTGGAATCGCTGCATTTCTACAAGACACTGGGCTTTGTCGAACTGGAGATTGGCGATGTCTGGCCGCACAAGTATGCCGTCGTCAGCGACGGAGAACTCAATATCGGACTCCATGACCGGGAGTTCGAATCGCCCTCGGTAACCTTCGTTAAACAGGGCATTGCCAAGCACGCCAGGTCCATGACCGATCACGGCTTTGAGTTCACTTACATGCAGTTGGGCGAAGAGTCTTTCAACGAACTGCGATTTCCGGACCGGGACGGCCATACACTGACAATGCTCGAAGCGCGAACCTTCAATGCAAGCGAGGAGGCGTATCGGAATACTGAATGCGGAAGCTGGTTCGAACTGACATTGCCGGTCAAGGACGCATTGCATTCCGCGCAATTTTGGGCACCGATCGCACAAACGCTGCTCGAGATGCGCGAGGAGCCAACGACGCACATGCGTTTCGAAGCCGATGGTGTTCCGCTCGGCCTCTCAGAAAGCATTGCGGTCGAGGCACCGTCGCTTTGCTTCAAGTGTCCGGACCGCCACCAGCTCATGGGCATTCTCGAACAGAACAACATGACGTTTAAGAAGTTTCCCGGATTCGAAGGTGCGTTCGTTGCGATTCGCGCTCCGGAAGGAACGACTCTGTTCGCTTTTGAAGAAGACTTTCTTGGCGAAAAATATGAAGTCGACGAGTCGGGTGACGTAAAAGACTTTCCGCTGTAGCAATGACATTAATGTCAGTCCCTTATCCCTAGAGGACCGTATCCATAAGCTGCAACGCCCGTACGAGGTAGCCGCTGCCAAACAGATTCAGGTGATTCAGCACATGATAGAGCTGATAGAGACATTGACGCTCGGCGTAGCCATCACGTTTCGGCCAGCGAGCCTCGTAGGCTGAGTAAAATGCCGGTCCAAAACCGCCGAACAGATGTGTCATCGCTATGTCGGCTTCCCGGTCTCCGTAATAAACCGCCGGATCGAAAACCACTGCTTCGCCATTCGCGCCTGCCCAGTTGCCACCCCACAAATCGCCGTGCAGCAGTGCTGCCTCGGTTCCTCCTTCGTCGAAAAACCCGGGAAGTCGTTTCAGGAGCTGCGCGCCGCGGACTTGCAACTCGCCAGTAAAACCATTGTGTCTGGCCAGCTGTAGCTGAAAGCCGAGTCTGTGCTCGCGGAAAAACTCGACCCAATTATCCGTGCGCGGGTTGTGCTGCGGCGTCAGACCAATCGTGTTAGCCCGATGCCAGCCGAAATTCTGCTGGGTGCACGCATGCATTAACGCAAGCCGCTCACCCAGCTGTGCCTCAACCTCTGCATTTGCGGGTTCAAATTGAATCCATTCGAGCGCCAGGAATGCGCCGCCATCATTTTCGCCGGTTGCAAGCACTGCCGGTACACGAACCGAATTCGTCGCTGCGATTTCCAGAAGCCCCTCCGCTTCCGCTGCAAATTGATCGCGCGCCTGCAAGGGCCCTGACTTCAGGAATATGGCGCCACTCCGGGTTATCACTCGCCACGCATCACTGATGTCACCACCGCTGACTGGCTGGGGCAATTGGCCCTCGGAAACAGCAATGCCTGCCGTCTTCAGCTGCTCGGCAATTGAAGTCCAGTCAGGCATGAAGATTCGTCGTTAGTGTCGGTAGATGTCGGAGACGCGTTCGGCTTGCCGGCGAAGCGCAGTGCCAATGCCCGCCTCGTCGAACAATGCGTTGATCTCGCCCAGCCGAGGTGCAGAGGGTTGCAGCATGTCTTCGATATTGTCCATCGGAGCATCGCAGGCGATTCCGGTCAGGCGCCGCGCCAGGTAGGCGTCGTCGCGATGCGTATCGAGTTTCGCCGCCAGCGTCTTGGCACCGCGAACATTGACTTCGTGAATGCGATCCAGGTTCGCGTAAATCTGATCGAGACTTTCGAAGTGCTGCAACAAGCCAACAGCGGTTTTTTTGCCAATACCGGGAACGCCCTTGATGTTGTCGACGGCATCGCCGGCGAGGGCCAGAAAGTCTGCGATCTGCTCCGGCCGCACACCGAACGAGGCTGGAATTTCGTCATAACGCAGTTTGCCCTTGCCAGCGAAATCCCAGAACACGTCTTCCTTGCCCAAAAGCTGCGTCAGATCCTTGTCGCGAGTAACGATTGTGGAGGGCCTGCCCAGTCTCCGCCCGTGATGAACCAGTGTTCCGATAAGGTCATCCGCCTCGTACATCGGGCTGCTTTGTTCCATTAAACCGAGAGCCCGAACAAAACGTCGGCATTGTTCAAACTGTCGTTTCAGCTCCGGGGGTGCCGGGTCGCGGTTGGCTTTGTACGCAGGATAAATCTCGGTGCGAAACGACTCGGTCATGCTCTCGTCGAACAGGATGGCAACATACTCCGGCGTGACGTTCTCCATGAAGTCGCCGATGAAACGGCAAAAACCGTACAGGGCGTTAACCGGATTGCCGTCGCCGTCGACCATATCGTCCGGCATGGAGTAGTACGCCCGAAAGACGTACACGCTCGCATCAATCAGATATTGCATCAGTCGTGAAAGTGAACCTCAACAATCTCCTCTCCGTTCGACAGGTGATCACTGAGTCTGGCATGCAGCGGGCTCGAGCGCGGAATGTGCGCGAGAAGATACTGCATCTGGTCGACAAGCACGCGCCGGCCTTTGAGGTAAATATACTCCGCATAATTGGGCGTAAACGGAACAGCGATCAGTTGCATTGCAGCCTGCTCCGGCGTCCGTCCCCCCTTGTAATTGTTGCAGCGTCGACAGGCGGTCGCGACGTTGTTCCAGCGATCACGGCCGCCTTGCGAAACAGGGGTGATGTGATCCCGCGTCAAATCCCGCGTCAGATAGCGATTGCCACAATACAGGCAGATATTCGCATCACGCTTGAAAAGCGTTCGATTGTTCAGGGGCGGCACGTACTGATCCCGGTTCCGGGAAAGACTCTGACTGGTGCCGTGTGTCGCAATAATCGAATTGACGTCAATTCGACTGCGGCGACCGTCCAGTGAACGATGCCCACCGAATACTGTGTACAGCAGTGTGCCGCAATCGTACGCAACCTGATCCGAGTGATAGAGACGTACCGCGTCGCGATAGTCAATCCACTCGAGTGGCATTCCGGCAACGTCGGTCCTTAAGACCTGTTGCGAAATATCGGTTGCGATTCCTGCAAGCATAGTCGCCCCGTAAACGTGTGCCCTCGATTATGCCAAGGTTTAGAGCGCCTTCAATACCTCATCGAGTGTTTCTTTCGCGTCACCGAACAGCATTCTCGTGTTCTCTTTGAAGAACAGTGGATTCTGAACGCCGGCATAGCCTGTCGCCATGCTGCGTTTGAGCACTATGGTCGTTTCGCCTTTCCAGCACTCAAGGACCGGCATGCCGGCAATCGGACTGTCCGGATCGGTGAGCGCCGACGGGTTTACGATGTCGTTTGCGCCAATGACGACTGAGACATCGACATCGGGGAAGTCCTCGTTAATCTCGTCCATCTCGAAAACGATGTCATAAGGCACCTTGGCCTCGGCGAGCAATACGTTCATATGGCCGGGCATGCGGCCTGCAACCGGGTGGATACCGAATCGGACATTGACCTTTTTCGCACGCAGGGCTTTGGTGATTTCGTACACGGTATGCTGGGCTTGCGCGACGGCCATCCCATAGCCCGGGATGATCATCACCTCTTTGGCACCTGAAAGCAGTGCCGCCGCTTCCTGGGTATCGATCGGCACCACCTCGCCCTGTTCTTCCGCACTGCCGCCAGCCGATGAACCACCACCGGTGCCGAAGCCTCCGGCGATTACCGAAAGGAACTTTCGATTCATCGCCCGGCACATGATGTAACTCAGGATGGCGCCGCTGGAGCCGACCAGGGCACCGGTGACGATCAGCAGGTCATTGCCGAGCATGAAGCCGGTTGCTGACGCGGCCCAGCCGGAGTAGCTGTTCAGCATCGAAACAACAACGGGCATATCGGCACCGCCGATCGCCATGACCATGTGAATGCCAAACAGCAATGCAATGACGGTCATAATGATCAGCGGCTCCATTCCGCCGCCAGCCGCCGATTGCTGAACAAATTCGCGACCAAACCATATCGCGCCGAGCAGCAACACAAGATTCAGCCAGTGACGGGCAGGTAACGTTAGCGGTTTGCCACCAATGCGCCCGGACAATTTTCCGAAGGCAATGACAGAACCCGCAAACGTAATAGCGCCGATCAGGATGCCGACATAGGTTTCAATGTCGTGAATCGTTTTCTCGATGCCACTGAAACCGCTGCCGTGTCCCATGAAATTCGCAAACCCGACCGCAACAGCAGCAGCACCCACCAGGCTGTGCAGGATCGCGACCAGCTCCGGCATTTGCGTCATCTGAACACGGCGCGCCAGTATGATGCCCACGGTACCGCCGACCAGTAGCGCCAAGATCAGGTAGCCATAATTGGCCGTGACATTTTCACTCAGGACAGTCGCAAGCAGGGCAATTGCCATGCCGATGATGCCGTACCAGTTGCCACGTCGAGCGGTTTCCTGGTTGGACAATCCGCCGAGTGCAAGAATAAAAAGAATCGTCGCAATGATGTACGACACGTTAACTACGCCTTCGTTAATCATCACGACCTCACTTCCGGAACATTTCGAGCATGCGGCGCGTCACCGCAAAACCGCCGGCAATATTGACGGCCGTAATGCCAACCGTTGCCACCGCAATCCACATCAGGAGTTTATCCGGCGCGCTGATTTGCAGGAGTGCGCCAATAATAATGATGCTCGAAATTGCGTTGGTCACACTCATCAGTGGTGTGTGCAATGCTTGTGTTACGTTCCATACAACATAATAACCAACAATACAGGCTACTGGAAAACAGTCAAAGGTGTAGTCACCGAATCAAAATTAGACTACAAAGACCAGACAGGATTATTCAGCAGAACCAAACGGGTTTATAGAGCTCGATTCTCTTATGAGTATTACGCCTATGACAAGAAATACACGCATTCGTCATTACTCCTCACCTGGACACCCTCAAAGGAAATTGCTTCAAACTATGTCGAGCGTTATCCACTGGGTTGCGAAGTCGTAGTACGCTTCCATCCTGAACACC
>JAUHYO010000210.1 GCA_030426325.1 Gammaproteobacteria bacterium
TCAGGCCAATCTGTCTCTTCAAGAGGTAGTGCTGACGGAAAGCAGACCGGAGTACCTACGAATAAATCCAGCAACGTACATACTGGGAATATTGTATGAACGTCTCGTCAATCGGTTCGGCAGTTTGTCGCGATTCCGAGTTCTTTTGATGGGTGTAATGCGTAAATCTGCTAGTCGCCAATGAGCATCGGCAGGTTTTTCAGAACTGTTCGCTACCTGAAAATAGCGCAAGTAGTCGCCCGAATTCGTTTTCGATTTCGTCGATTGAAGGTCGGTAGCATCTCAGAGGTAGGCGTCAAACCTGTGGCAGGCCGCTGGTCTCGCGCTATTGACAAGCATTGTTCGGCACACGGGCCAGAAGAGTTTCAAATACTCAATACGAATGTTCGAGTATCGTCAGCGGCAGACTGGAACTCATCTCATCTACCAAAACTTGTCCTGTATCATCTTCACTACCATGACGTAATTAATGCAAGCCAGCAATCTGGTAGCCAGTTCGATGCTGGGAAATTTATTGATCGTTGGTTATGCGACAACCCGCCTGCAACAGGGAATGGATGGGAGCCGTACCCGATCTCGCTCCGAATTGTCAATTGGATAAAATGGCATCTGGCCGGTAATCGATTGAGTGATATCCAGCTTAAAAGCCTTTTCTTGCAAGCCCGAATATTGGCGCAGCAAGTAGAGTACCATTTGTTAGCTAATCATTTGTTTGCTAACGCGAAAGCACTCTACTTTGCCGGCCTGTTTTTCAATGGCAATGAGGCGGAGTCCTGGAGAAATCTTGCGGAAGAAATCCTGAAACATGAAATTCGGGAGCAATTTCTGGTAGATGGCGGACACTTTGAACTCAGTCCAATGTACCAGGCAACGATGACGGAGGACGTACTTGACCTAATCAATATATCAAGTGTTTACAGTGCGCAAGGTCTAGGAGATTTATCGGAACTAGCAAACAAGATGATCAGGTGGTTGGAACTCATGAGCCACGGCGATGGGAAGCCATCATATTTTAACGATGCGACTTGCGGTGTAGCACCACTGCTGGCCGACCTCGCAATGTATTCTCGAAGGCTGGGAATTATTTCGGAAAAGGGTATTAACGACGGCCTGCATTTTTTGCGAAACAGCGGTTATGTTCGGTATCAGGCCGGTGAGCTTGCAACTATTGTCGACGTCGGCAACGTCGGTCCAAAGTATCAGCCAGGTCACGGGCATTGTGATTGCCTAAGTTTCGAAGTCTCTGCCAGCGCTAACCGCCTGCTTGTTAATAGTGGCGTCTCGACTTACGAAAACTGTCCGCAGAGACTGCGCGAGCGACAGACAGCCGCACACAACACTGTTGCTGTAAATGGGCAGGAACAGTCAGAGGTCTGGTCCTCGTTTCGGGTTGGACGAAGAGCTGTCCCTTTTGATATCCACGTCGACTCGCATAGTGTTTCTGCTGCTCATGATGGGTTCGAAAAGCTGGGCATCATTCACCGGCGTACTTTCGAATTTGCAGGAAATAATATGGTTGTGGTCGATAGAATCGAAGGTGGAAAGTCTGTGACCGCGATTGCATTCTTTCATTTTTCGCCAGATTCGAATCCCGTGGTAGTTGGAAATTCTGTGAGATCAGGGGCATTGACGTTACGTTTTGACGCTGCCGCATTACTGGAACTCCAAAATTATTCTTATTGTGAAGGGTTCAACTTATTGAGGGACGCAATGGTCCTCCTTGTTCATTTTGAAAATGAATTGCGTACTGAATGCTCCTATGAAAATACTGTTCATCACTGATAATTTTCCACCGGAGGTCAATGCTCCTGCGTCTCGAACATTTGAACATGTGCGGCGGTGGGTGCGTTCCGGAGCCGATGTAACGGTTATTACATGTGCGCCCAATTTTCCGAAAGGAATTGTGCACAAGGGGTACAGCAATAAGTGGCGCAGCGTTGAAGATGTGGACGGAATTCGGGTCGTTAGGGTGAAGACCTACATTGCAGGCAATAAGGGGTTTTCGCGTCGTATTCTTGACTATGTTTCATTTATGCTTTCGGCAATTCTCTTTGGCGCTTTTGAGCGGCGTCCAGACGTCGTAATAGGGACATCACCGCAGTTCTTTGCAGCTTTGGGTGCTTGGGTGTTGAGTATTCTAAAGTGGCGACCGTTTGTATTTGAGCTAAGAGATCTTTGGCCGGCATCAATCGTCACTGTTGGGGCGATGAAGAAAGGTCTGACGATAAGGTTCTTGGAGAAACTGGAATTGTTTCTCTATCGTCGCGCCACGCTGATTGTTTCGGTCACCGAATCGTTTGTCGATGACCTTGCATCCAGAGGCATCGCAAGAAGCAAAATTTCGGTAGTGCGCAATGGCGTTGACCTTGAACTTTTTCGTCCAATGCCAAGATCGGAACTTACTGAGGGCGAACTGAGATTGAAGGGGAAGTTCGTTGTCGCCTATCTTGGTACGCATGGGTTGGCTCATGCATTGCGAAATGTTCTTGAAGCGGCCAAACTGCTTAGAGAGAACGATGAAATCGTATTTCTTTTCGTCGGTGACGGGGCGGAAAAGCAAGAATTGCTGCAGCTTGCGTCAAAGTGGAATTTGCCCAACGTTCGATTCGTTGATTCGGTACCCAAGGATCAAATGCCTGCAATTTGGAGTGTTACCGATATTGCCTTGGTGCATTTGAAAGACGATCCAGTATTCGCAACCGTTATTCCGTCCAAAATTTTCGAGGCGTTCGGGGTTGGAAAGCCGATACTCATAGTGCAACCTGAGGGTGAAGCGGTGGACATAGTGCAGGAGGCGGGTGCTGGCGAATGGATTCCACCGGAAGACCCCGTCGCACTGCGAGACGGGATATTGAGGTTGAAATCGGACTCTGCACTGCTCCGAAACACAGCGATGGCATCAAACACGGCCGCAAAAAGGCATTCTCGCGATAACCTTGCGTCCAAGATGCTGTCGCTCCTGGAAAATTTAACATAATTTGCATGCGTCGCGGCTATTGTAGGCGGGCAAGGTTGGTAAGCACCCATATGGGAAACAAGTACCAATTTGGGGTATCCTGCGTTAAAATCGCCGGCAAAGTGTCAACTAATGTCCAAAGTAAGCCGTTAATACTTTTAGCCCAGAAATAATTTACAAAAAGACGGTTTAATGAGCGAAATTCAGATTATTCCTGCCAGCGCTATAGCGTTTGCTGTAACGGTCGCCTTCATGGTGGCACTGCGACCACTGGCAAAGAATCTAGGCCTTGTCGACAGGCCCGGAGGGCGAAAGTCTCATGTCGGGGATGTGCCGATCATCGGCGGTCTAGCGATGTTCATCGGAATCTTTTCCGGCATGGTCGTGTTAGGTATTGCGAGCAGTACCACAGTCGGTCTGGTTTTTTCGTTTTTCTTGTTGGTACTGATCGGTGCGTTCGATGACAAGTACGCAGTACCACCGATGATCCGGGTGCTGGTGCAGGTTGCTTCAATATTGATTATGGCCTATGGAACGGGCATGTTCCTTGAAAGTTTAGGTGATCCGTTCGGCCTTGGTGAGATCAAGCTTGGAGCATTTACCCTGGTCGCAACTCTGATCGTCGCGATTACCGTAGTAAATGCGTATAACCTGGTCGATGGTGTTGATGGATTGGCCGCGATACTAGCGTTGATTGCATTGTTTGCTGTGTCAATTGTGGGCGGCATGAGCGCAATGTCGACATCAATTGCATTGATAGTTGCCGGATCCATATTCGGATTCCTGATTTTCAATTTTCCAGTCATCGCCAATCGAAAAATTCGATCCTTTATGGGCGATGCAGGGAGCACGCTTCTCGGCTTCACAATTTTTTGGGTCACGCTCGGCGTTAGTCAGGGAAGTGAGGCCATTATTTCACCGGTTGTTGGCCTTTGGTTCGCTTCGATTCCGATCTACGACTGTTTGACCTGCTTTATCAGGCGTACGCTGTCCGGCAAGTCTCCCTTCCAGCCGGGGCGAGACCATTTTCATCACACGTTGAAGCGGGGTGGCTTTGGCGTACGTCAAACACTGGCTATTCTAGCTGGGCTACAGCTTGTCTACGCCAGCATCGCTGTGACGGCACACTTCTACGGCATTCCGGACGTCGTTTTATTCGCCGCATGGAGCTTTCTTGGTCTCTCGCAACGATGGGTCATTCGGGCCGTTTCGAAACGACACCGATACTACATGCTCAAATGCTACGTAGAGGGCAGCCTTAGCCCGTATTACATGAAAAGGGTTCGTAAAATCCTTTAATCGTCGATCTCTCGAAGTGCCTGTGCGCCCCCTATTTTAGTGAGTTGAACTAATTCCAGGCAACATCTGTATAATCTCGCGCTAGCGAGGTAACTGCTGGAATACTACGTGTCAAATTCGGTTAAGAAAGGAATCATCCTGGCCGGCGGTTCTGGCTCCCGATTACATCCGCTGACACTCTCGGTCAGCAAACAGCTTATGCCGGTGTACGACAAGCCGATGGTTTATTACCCCTTGTCGATACTGATGCTGGCCGGAATTCGTGACGTCCTTGTCATCACCACACCTCAAGATCAGGAAGCATTCATGCGCTTGCTTGGTGATGGCGACCAATGGGGCATTTCAATCAGCTATGCTGCGCAGCCAGAACCCGGCGGACTTGCCGAGGCTTTTCTGATTGGCGAGGAGTTCATTGCGGGCGACCCTGTCGCCCTGATCCTTGGTGACAACATATTTTACGGCCACGGTCTGCCCGAGCGGCTGCGGGCTGCCGCGAGTCGCTCATCAGGTGCTACTGTATTCGCCTACCATGTCGACGCACCGGAACGCTATGGAGTCGTGCAGTTTGACGTGAACAGGAAAGCCGTCGATATCGAAGAGAAGCCGGCGAGCCCCAAATCGAACTATGCTGTTACGGGTCTGTACTTTTACGATGATCGCGTGACTGACATTGCCAAAGCATTGACCCCATCGGCCCGTGGTGAGCTGGAGATAACCGACCTGAATCGTGTCTATCTTGAACAGAACGCGCTACAAGTCGAACTGATGGGACGCGGCGTTGCGTGGTTAGACACCGGAACACACGAATCATTGATGGAGGCTGCAAATTTCATCGAAGTTATTCAACGAAGACAGGGTCTCAAAATATCTTGCCCGGAAGAAATTGCCTTCAAGCTTGGCTATATCGATGCCGCGCAGGTCGAGCGTATCGCAAATGGCCTCAAGCAGAACGACTATGGCCGGTACTTGTTGAAGATGCTGAGTGACACGGTTTACTGATGCAGTTTGTTGAAACAGACCTGCCAGGGGTGGTTCGGATTGTGCCGACGGTGCACGGCGATAATCGCGGTTATTTCATGGAAACCTGGCAGGCAGATAAATTTCGCGAGGCGGGGATCGAAGCGCATTTCGTGCAGGATAATGTTAGCCAGTCGTCGAAAGGGACACTTCGAGGGCTGCACTATCAGATTCAGCAGCCGCAGGGAAAGCTCGTCCGCGTCGTGTCGGGCGAAGTGCTTGACGTCACAGTTGATGTCAGACAAACGTCACCAAATTTTGGAAAATGGGTTGGCGAAGTACTGTCGGCTGAAAATAAGCACCAATTATGGGTACCACCAGGTTTCGCGCATGGATTTCTGGTCTTAAGTACATCTGCGATCTTCGAGTACAAGTGTACGGACTACTACGCGCCAGAGCACGAGCGCTCCATTCGCTGGGACGATCCTGAAATAGGTATCGACTGGCCACTTGCACCCGGAGTTCAACCGGTGCTTTCGGACAAAGACGCGGCCGCGCCGCTACTAAAGGCTGCTGAAACCTTCGCATGAAAACGCTGGTCCTTGGAAGCAATGGTCAACTGGGACAGGCGCTTGCGGATACGGCTCCTAAAGATGTGACAGTAGTCGGATTGGATTTTGCCGACCTCGACATTACGAATGCCAGAGCCGTATTGGGAATTTGTCAACAATTAGGACCCGACGTTGTCATCAATACGGCGGCCTACACGGCTGTGGACAAGGCAGAAACTGAAACGGATCTCGCGGTTGCGGTGAATGTGACCGGCCCGCGCAATGTTGC
>JAUHYO010000211.1 GCA_030426325.1 Gammaproteobacteria bacterium
GCGAATAGGCCTCGAATGCCCGTATTGCGGCGTCTACGCGCATATGAGTCCGCAATCCGTTCCGGATGCGGCCGCCCTGTTACGCGACAAACCCAAACACGTTGGCCTGGTCTATCAGTGCGATGCCTGCCATGCGCCGGTTTTCCTGCGCTTCGCCGTACGCGAATACGCTGACAATCGCGTCGAATTGCTACGCAATTTCATGGAACTCGAACGGCCCAAAGAGAAGTTCGCGTTTTCCTACTTGCCGAAGCACACCGAGGTGATGTTCCGCGAAGCGCTGTCGTGCTATTCGCACAACAACTTCAATGCGTTTGCATCGATGTGCCGCCGTGCCGCTCGCAGTGCTTTCCAGGCGCTCGGCGAAGGCGGCAAACTGCGTGCGTTTGAAGAAGTCATGGCCGCTCAGGACATCGCCGGCATTGACGACGACACTTTCGCACCAATCAAGGCCATCCTGTTCGGTGGCGGCCAGGAAGAAGAATTACCACTGCTCAACCGTGCACAGGCCGGCATCCTGCTGGAAGTCATGAAGGACATGTTCTATCAGTGCTTCGTCCGGCACGGCAAGCTTACACGCGCCATCAAGGTGCGACGATTCTTCGTCACCGAAGAGAACAACGACACCCTGCAATCGGCCTAAGTCTTCTCGCTCGCTGCGACATTCGTCCTGAGATGCAGATCCCGCTGCGGAAACGGAATTTCAATATTGTGCTCAGCCAGCGTGCGATTGATGGCACGATTCAGGTCGTGCGCGACAGGAAGTCGCTTGGCGGGTGTTGCGACGAAGACGCGCGCCTCAAAATCCAGTGAACTCTCTCCGTGTGCCATGAAGAACACCGCTGGCACGGGTGTCGACAGTGTATCGGGGTGACGCGATACGGCATCCAGAATCAGCTCCCGGACCTGGTCAATGTCGGAACCATAGGCGACGCCGACACGCAGAATAATGCGCGTCACCTGGTCGCTTAAAGTCCAGTTCGTTACGTTCTCGGTGATGATGGATTTATTCGGCATCAGGACTTCACGGTTGTCGAAATCCGTGATTCGTGTGGCACGAATCTTGATGCTGGTCACTGTGCCTTCAAGTTGACCAATCGTCACGATATCGCCTATTCGAATCGGTCTTTCAAACAGAATAATCAGGCCGGATACAAAATTCGCGACGATTTCCTGCAACCCGAAACCGAGGCCGACGCCGAGCGCCGCGATAATCCACTGCATACTCGACCAGTTGACGCCAAGACGACTTAGACCGGCGACCAGGCCGACACCGACCAGCAGGTAGCCAGCGATTGCGACCACCGCGTAGCGTGTGCCGGGGTCGACATTGAACCGCTCGAATATCGTCAGCTCCAGGATGCCGCGCGCGTTGCGCGCCACGACGAAGCCACTGGCGATCCAGAACAATGCCGTAACCAGATCCCAAACGCTGACCCCGCTCGTGATGGCATGACCGGCAACATAGTGTGTGCCTTGCCAGAGGAGCACATCGTTAACAATGCCGAGGGCAGGTAACATGCCGCTCCATACACTCCAGAGACCGAGCGCCAATACCAGGATCAGAATCACCAATACGCCGCGGCGCGACTGTGCAGACAAGGTATCCGGATCAGCAACTTCTTCGTCAAGCAACTTCGGCATCGCGTCCCCGCTTTGATCAGCCGCTCGCTCGAATTTTCGCCGCTGTGCTTCCTGTTGACGAAGTTTGGTGAGTCTTTTCAGCGTCAGGCGGCGATGCCCTATCAGGAAGAACCGCAGCGTCAATCGATAAATGATTGCGGCCAGCAGGAGAATGATTCCCGACTGAAATATGCGCGTCTGCAGCGCGATCGCGGCCTCGTAATAGCCGAACAAGGGCATGAACCCCACTGCCAGTGGAGCGGTTACGAGAACGAAGAAAAGAATCCTCAGCCCGGGAATCGCGGGCGTTGTCTCGGAAACCGACACCGCGATCCCGCCACGCGGCTTGAGGTAATGAAACGCGAACAGAGCAATGGCCACCGAGCTGATCACAAAAGCCAGTCGGCCGATACCGTACTTGATCACCAGGTCGTCCGATGCCAGCGCTGCTGTGAAAATAAACGCCACAGTCGCCTCGACGGCCATGAACCACGACAGATGGAATCGCAACTGCCGACAGGGTTGCGGCTTCCAGCCAAAGTGACGCTGGAAAACGCCATCTGGACGGGCAAGCACGCGAAACCCGGACAGAACGAACAATACTGCTGCTGCCGCGATGAGTCCCTGTGCTACCGCGGCTGTGAATCCTGTGCCCGGCCCTGAGCCGGCCGCCAGACCGATCGATCCGACGGCGAGCGGCAAGGGCAGCGCAAGCAGGAAACTGACCAGCAGCGCGAACGGTGTACTCAGATAGGTGTCTTTGCGCACATTGCCAACGAATTGCGCCAGCGAAACGAGGCGCCGGCGCAAGAGCGGTGCCATCAAAAGCAGACCTATAGCCGCCAATCCGAGTGCTACAGCGGCGGAATTGAAGCTTGCGTAGCCGCCGACGACCGCCTTGACGACCGCGTACCAGCTCGTGGGCGAGAAAAACCACGCTATGTTGCTGTACAGGTTACGCAACAATGTCTGCCCGGACTCGATGCGGGTCGGCAGCCAGAGCAGTCGCCTGTCCAACAAGCCGGCCAGAGCCAGGGTGCGTTCGCGCAGGTCCTGGCGCACCAGGCGCTGTGCACTCAGCTGGTCGGCGTTATCTCGCGCGGCAGTGCTGAGTGAGTGCAGAAGTTCCCGGCGCTGTGCAACGAGTGTGATTGCGCTCGTCGTGAGTTCGCTCGTGGGTAGCGACTCTCCGTAGCCGGTCAGCAGCGCGGCGGTCGCGGTCGGCAAATCGGACAGGCTGCGCAGGCGGTCCTGCCACAGCACGCGGTTCAGACGGATACCGACCATCGTCTGGTCGTTCAGGGTCATTGCTTCGGCAAGCTGGTCCGCACTCGGCAGCCGGTAGCGAACATTTCGCAGCAATTCCGCCGTATCGTCGTTTAACTGTCCGGTTGCCAGAACCTGTTCCACCGTTTGAGCGGACGTCGTGACCCGTGCCAGGTCCTGTTGCAATTGCAATGTGTCGCTGGCGTATACCGCGCCGCGTTCGACGAGGTCCAGGTAATTTTGTGCGAGCTCGACGTTGTCGCTGGCCAGTTTTTGCAGCGCGCCGTCCAGACCGGCGGTCTGAGCGGCTACGGCTGACACTTCGCGCAGCCTGGTTCGCGCCCGTCCGATTCTTGAATCGCCAAGACTTTTCTGGAGCGAGGCAATTGATTCGGTCAGTCTCGCCAGCTGTGCATTGACCAGGTCCAGGCGGGCTGCAGAAATTTCCTGGCGTGCAGCCAGTGTCGTGCGCTCAGCCGCGAGGTCCGCGACAGCTGCCTGCCGCTCGGCCATCTGCGCATCAGCCTTAATGTTACTCGCCTGCGCCACGGGGTCCGGATCCGACTGCGATGGCAGCGCAGTTTCGGCGAGTCTGGCCGCTTCAGCACGAGCCGCAGCAATTTCGTTGGCAATTTCACTTGCACGTGAGAGCAGCTCGGCTTCTTGAGCCCGCAGCGTTTTCAGGCTCGCGTCCAGCGTTGCTCGCTCTGCCTGCAGCTGGCTCAGCTGTGTATCAATGAAATTGACGGAAACGTCATCCGGAATTTCGATCTGCGGCGCCTGCTGCACCCGGTCGAGTTCAACAGCGAGGTCTGCCAGCGTTGTCTCTGCAGCAGCCGCAGCGGCTACGTATCCCTTGACTGCCTCTGCTCGTTCGTCAGCTCGCTGCACGATCTGCTGCGCTTCGCCAAGCAGCGCAATCGCCGCAGCACGCTTTTCTTCGTTGATCGACGTGTCGGCGCGCAGCGCTTCAATTCTTGTGGCTATTTCAGATGGGCCCTGCGCCTGGACGGTCACGGACCATAGCAACCCGACAAGAATAATTTTGTAATTCAAGCGCGTGCTCCTGCTTACTGAATCTTCGGCGGGCTTCCGCCAAGCGCTATATAAAGCGCAATATGATTACCGGCTTCGATGCGACGAACCTGCAGCAGCGCCTGCTCGGCTGCGAACAGGCTGCGCTCTGCATCCAATACCTCAAGATACCGCACTACCCCTTCGCTGTATCGTTTATGTGCCAGTTCGGCAAGTCGACGCTGGGCAACAACACCGCGCTCCTGCGCCGCGACCTGGGCGGCGAGATAGCGCTTCCCGGCCAAAGCATCGGCAACTTCTCTGAAAGCGGTTTGTATGGACTGTTCGTACTGGGCAACCGCAATATGCTCGCGTGCCTTCGCAACATCAAGGCTGGCACGTCGGCGGCCAAAGTTAAAAATCGGCAGATTGATCGAGGGACCGAAACTCCATGCGCGGCCATCTGTCCCAAGCAACGAATCGAGATCGGTTGACGCGTAGCCCGAGTTTCCAGTGAGCTGGATCGATGGAAAAAACGCGGCGCGGGCGGCACCGATGTTGGCTCGTGCGGCAATCAAGCTCTCTTCCGCAGCACGTATATCGGGTCGCGACTCGAGCAGATTGGATGGCAGGCCCGCCGACAGGGCCGAGGCCCCCACTTGATTGGCAAGCGATTGTGGCATTGGCAGATCATCGCCGATCGGTCCTCCGACCAGTACCGCCAACAGGTTCTCGTTCTGTGCACGTGTCAGGCGCAACCCGGCAAGCTCCGCCTCGGCTTGCGTCAGCAGGGTCTCTGCCTGGCGAAACTCAAGTTCCGAAGTCACACCGGCATCCAGTCGCCGGCGCGCGATTCGTAACTGGTCGCTGCGAGCCTGCACCGTGCGCTCGGCAAGCGCAATTCTTTCCTCAGCCTCCAGGGTAGCGAGATACGTGAGCGCAACATCACGCGCCAACGACCGCTGAAACGCTTGAGCAGCTTCGACCGTTGCAAGGTAATTGCGAAGTGCCGCAGCGGACAGATTGTGCACCCGCCCCCAAAAATCGAGTTCGAAGGCCGGAACAGTAAGTCGTGCCGTATAACTCTCAGACACACCCGCGCTCGTACTGGACGTTGCGATCGACGTTCGGCTGCGTTGCGCGCTGGCAGTGCCGGACACGGTCGGCAGTCGGTCCGCATTTTGTATGCGATACGCGGCGCGTGCTTCGTCGATACGGAGCACGGCTACTTGCATATCACGATTGTTAACCAACGCGGTTTCAACCAGCACCTGAAGTCTTTGGTCAACAAATACTTCATGCCAGTCAAGCTGACTGGCCGTCTGCGCATCGACCTCGGCGACCGAATAGTCCGCCGGATACTGTGACTGTGTCGGCAGCGATGGCCGGATGTGCTCCGGTGCCAGCTGACACGCGCCAAGCAATCCGAGAATCACAAGCAGCAACGACTTACGCATCGGTTGTCTCCTCACGCGTCGTGTCCATTTTCGTGCCTGGCCCACCGCGCGAAATCCAGCGGCGTACGGCGAGATAGCTCAGCGGGATAAAAAAGATGCCCAGCAAGGTTGCGGCAATCACACCACCCATAACACCGGTTCCAACTGCAATACGACTTGCCGCGCCGGCACCCGTCGAAATGGCAAGCGGTACCATGCCGAGTATGAATGCGAGAGACGTCATGATGATTGGCCGCAAACGCAGCTTCACCGCGTTCATCGTCGCGTCGAACAGGCTTTCGCCAAGTTCTTCTTCTTCAATCGCAAACTCGACAATCAGAATGGCATTTTTCGCCGCCAGGCCAATGATCGTAATCAGACCGACGTTGAAATAAATGTCGGCGGGCAGGCCCCGCGCAAATGAAAATACGACCGCGCCGAGTACGCCAAGCGGCACGATCAGCATGACCACGACGAGCGTCAGGATCGCGTGGGTGGCGAGGCCTCCGGCGTACAGCGCACTGTCGCTCGGCTGGGCTCGGTGCCACATCGCCGCCATCACGGCCATGGCGGAAAAGAATCCCTGGATGGATATCTCGCGGGTGGGTATCTACGGCTATTCAGCGGGCGGCTATGACGTGGTGCGCGCCATGACCGAACGACCG
>JAUHYO010000212.1 GCA_030426325.1 Gammaproteobacteria bacterium
TCGGCGGACTCACCGTACTTAAAGCGATTCGAGAAGCGTTGCCGAACGAGAACCTGGTGTATCTCGGGGATACCGCACGCCTGCCTTACGGAACCAAGAGTCCGGCGTCGATCGCGCGATACGCGACCCAGGCAACAGCAAAGCTGCAGGAAAGCGGTATCAAGTTGCTGGTTGTGGCCTGCAATACGGCATCGGCGGTCGCGCTGGATGTGCTGCGCGCGCAAATGGCACCGATCCCGGTTGTCGGCGTTGTCGAGCCTGGCGCAAGCGCCGCAGTCACCCGGCGCCCGGGTGGCAAGCACCTGGTGCTGGCAACCGAAGCGACCGTGCGACTGGGCGCCTATCGAAACGCAATCGCCGCCCGCGATCCGGAGGCTGAGGTTCGCGAGCAGGCCTGCGAGTTGCTGGTATCGCTGGCGGAGGAGGGCTGGAACTCGGGTGCGATCGCGGACGCGATCGTCAGTCGTTACCTTGGCGAGGCGTCGGATGAGACCTTCAGCCCCGACTGCATCATCCTTGGCTGCACGCACTTTCCGCTGCTTCGTGACACGATTGCAGCGATCGCCGGCGCTGGTGTTGAGGTTGTGGACTCTGCGGTAACGACCGCGGCGGTCGTCAAAAAGGCGCTGGAATCGGCGCAGAATCTGAATACCGGCAGCACGCCTGGCGTCTTGAGACTGCTGGCGACCGACGGCGCGACACGATTTGCCCGCGTGGGTGGCCAGTTTCTCGGCACGCCCCTGGATGCCGGAGACGTGCAGCTCGTCGACCTCTAAGCCTGTGCGATAATGCCGGATCGAATCTGCTCCGAGGGACAACCGTGAATTCCATATCTCTGCTGCGCCGGGCTGGCGCGTTATTGCTAGGTACTGTGCTCGCTTCCTGCGGTGGCGAACCTCCGCCGGAGATGAACGTCAAGGCGCTCGAAACCACGTCACCGCGGCCGGAAATTTACGCGGACTTTGAGCTGACCGCCGATCTCAGTGCGCTCACTGACAATCAGCGGGAAATGATCAAGTTACTGGTTGATGCCTCTCAGATCATGGACGAGCTGTTTTGGCGCCAGGCCTACGGCGACGACTACGAGGCCTGGCTTGAGACCCTGGCCGATCCGAAAACCCGGCGATTCGCCGAAATCAACTACGGGCCCTGGGATCGCCTGGATGGCGACAAGCCGTTTATTGATGGCGTCGGCGCGAAACCGCTGGGTGCAAATTTTTATCCGCCCGATATGAGCAAGGAGGAGTTCGAGGCTGCTTACCTGCCGGGCAAGAATGGCCTCTATTCACTGGTTCGGCGCGATGCAGAAGGCAAGCTCATACTGGTCCCGTTCCACGTTGCCTATGCGGACGAACTGAAAGCGGCCGCGGACCTGCTGCGCGAAGCGTCGAAGCTCGCGGAAAGTGCGGATTTTGCCACCTACCTGAAACTGCGCGCGGCAGCACTCATCAGCGACGACTACCAGGTCAGCGACATGTACTGGATGGACGTGCGTGACAACGAAATCGATGTTGTCATCGGCGCGATCGAGACTTACGAAGATGCATTGTTTGGCTATCGCGCGGCCTACGAATCCTATGTCCTGATCAAAGACCTCGAATGGAGCGACCGGCTCAGCCGGTTCGCTGAATTCCTGCCAGCCTTGCAGAAGGGGCTCCCGGTACCGGATGAGTACAAGTGGGAAATGCCGGGAACAGACTCTGATCTTAATGCTTACGATGTCGTGTACTACGCAGGCCACAGCAATGCCGGTAGCAAAACGATCGCAATCAACCTGCCGAACGATGAAGTTGTGCAACTGTCGCGTGGCACACGCCGTCTGCAGCTAAAAAATGCGATGCAAGCCAAGTTCGACAAGATCCTGGTGCCGATCGCCGACGAACTGATCGACGAGTCGCAGCGCCAGCACATCAAATTCGACGCGTTTTTTGCGAACACGATGTTCCACGAGGTCGCTCACGGGCTCGGTATCAAGAACACGATCGACGGTCGTGGCACGGTGCGTGAAACACTGCTCGCCCTGGCATCAAGCATGGAAGAGGGCAAGGCCGACATCCTGGGCCTGTACATGATCACGGAGCTGCACAAGGCTGGTGAACTGGGTGATGTGGACTTGCGTGATTATTACGTCACGTTCATGACCAGCGTGTTTCGCTCGATTCGATTTGGCGCATCGAGTGCCCACGGCAAGGCGAATATGGTGCGTTTCAACTTCTTCATGGACAAGGGCGCGTTCGTCCGGGATGTCGAAACGGGCCGCTATCATGTCGACTTTGAACGAATGGACTCGGCGATGACGGAACTGTCACGATTATTGTTGACGCTTCAGGGAGACGGGGATTATGAAGGCGTAAAAGCCCTGACCGAATCGCGCGGCGTGATCAAGGCTCAGTTGCAGGCTGATCTCGACCGCTTGACGCAGGCGCAAATTCCGGTCGACATTACGTTTCAACAGGGAATTGCGGAGCTCGGACTGGAATGAGCAGGATTATGACGATGAGAACCCTGCCGACGTTGGCGGCATTGTTATTTTTATGGAGCTGCGGTGTTGATGACAAGGCAGCTGTGGTTGAAAAGCCGAGTTGGGCCGATTTTGCGGCTGCGACAATCGCCGACTACTACGCGGCCAATCCGGAAATCGCGGTCGCCGCCGGGCTGCATCAGTACGATGGACAGATGTTTGACAACAGTCTGGCCGCCGCCGAGAGGTATGCAGCATGGATTGACACGGTGGTTGAACAAGCCAATAGCTACAGCGACCTGCAGGGTATCGAGGCCTTCGAGCGTGACTACCTCGTTCAGGCGCTGCGCGGAGAGCAATTCTGGATTCGCGACTCCGGGTTTCTGACCAACAACCCTGTGATTTATGCGTTCAGCCTTGGCATGGGAACCTACATCGATCGTGAATACGCACCGCTTGAAGAACGGATCGTCGCCTACACCGACTACGTCTCACAGTTACCCGCCTGGCTGCTCACGATGCAGGACAATCTGGCCCCGCCGTTGCCCGCGCCCTACGTTGAAACGGCGCACGGCGTTTTCTCCGGCATGGCAGACTATTTTCGGAATACCGTCCCCGGGCTGTTCGCCGATGTGAAGGACGAGCAGCTGCAGCGGCGGTTCGAGGCTGCCAACACGGCTGCCGCGGATGCTGTTGAACAGACTGCACGCTGGCTGGACAGCCTTCGTGCAACAGCGACCGATGACTACGCGCTTGGCAAAGCGACCTTCTTAAAGATGCTCAGCAGAACGCAGGGCGTGGATATTTCGCTTGAGGAGCTCAAGGCGGCCGGCGAATTGAATTTGCAACAAAACCTCGATGCGCTGTACGCCGCCTGCGCCGAATTTGCGCCAGGCGAGAGTACCGAAGACTGTGTGCTCGAGGTTCAGAACCGCAAGCCGCCTGAGGGAGCCGTTGGTGGCGCGCGTCGGCAACTGCCAGGACTTCGCAAGTTCATCGAGGACAACAAGCTCGTCAGCATACCCGGCACCGAAGATGCGCTGGTCGCCGAAGCGCCGCCGCACCGTCGTTTTAACTCGGCTTACATCGAAATTCCGGGACCTTTTGAAAAAGGCCTGCCGTCGGTTTATTACATTGCACCGCCCGATCCGACCTGGTCGGAGGAAGATCAGCTCGCCTATATCCCCGGTGAAACAGACCTGCTCGGCACCTCAGTGCATGAGGTCTGGCCCGGTCATTTCTTGCAGTTCCTGCATGCGAATCGCGCCGAGAACAAGATCGGCCAGCATTTCTACAGTTATTCTTTTGTTGAAGGCTGGGCGCACTACACCGAGCAAATGATGATCGACGCCGGTCTCGGTGGCGGTGATCCCGAGTATCGCATCGGACAGCTGCTAAACGCGTTACTGCGCAACGTGCGTTTTTTGTCGGCGATTGGATTGCACGCCGAAGGCATGACCGTTGCCGAAAGCCAACGCATGTTCGAGGAAAAGGCGTTCCAGGATTTTGGCAATGCAAGTCAGCAAGCGTTTCGCGGCACCTATGACCCGGGCTATCTCAACTACACGCTCGGCAAATTGATGATCAACAAATTGCGGGACGACTGGACGGCCGGTCGTGGTGGTCGCGAGGCCTGGGGGCAGTTTCATGACCAGTTTCTGAGTTACGGCTCGCCTCCGATACCGCTGATTCGTGCACAAATGCTTCCGGCCGACTACGACGGCGATCCTGCGCTGCTGCCGCATTAACGCGATCTAAAGATCCCGCTTGGCAATCCTCGGCAACTGATTGCCGAACAGCGTGGTCAGGTAGAGTGTGTCACGCGTTTCGAGGACACCGGTCAGGGTTGGAAAGCGGGCTTCAGGATCGTGCATGTTCATCAGCACATCGCCATCGCCATTAATCGCAATGACGTGCGAAATGGGTTCCGCACGAGGCCGCATAGACGCCGGCAGGCGCTGTATCATTTTTCTTAACAGGGGTTTGTCCGACCATCGGTCGATGAGCGCGTTGCGTGGGGCGGCAAACCCAATCCAGAATCGCCCGTTCGCACCGCTCTTGATGTTGTCAGGAAAGCCCGGCAGGTTCTCAATTAAAACTTCGTGACTGCCGCGATTCTCGCCGCTCAGCCAGTACTTGATAATTCGATAGTGGCCCGTTTCGGCAATCAGGATAAAGCTGTCGTCGTCACTGATCGCGACGCCATTGGCGTAGTTGAGACCGTCGAGCAGGCGTGTCAGCTCTCCCGTGTCTGGCTCAAAGGCGTAAATACTGCCGTGGCCGCCGTGTTCCAGAATATCGAGCAAGGCAGCTTCGTAGGTGCCACCATATTCTTCAGCACCGAATTTGCTGCTCGATACGCTGAAATAAATCCTGCCGTCCTGGCCCACGGCAAGATTGTTTGCATAGTTGAGTGGTTTGCCCTCGACCTCATCAAGAAGTGTTATTACCTCGCGGTCAGCCGTGACGCGCTGAATTCCGAGGTAGGAGTTCGCGACCAGCAACGAACCGTCCCGGTCGGCTTCAATGCCCAACGGTCTGCCACCAACATCGGCGTACTCGCTGATGCCACGATTCTGCACACGGACAATCATGCCGTTGCGCGTCGTGACGTAAATTCGATTGTCGCTGCCAAAGGTTGCATCCTCTGGCGCTTCGAACTCGCCGAGGCTGATGTTCGTTGCAGCAGTCAGCAAATCATTCGGCAAATACGGGTCAACGTAGCCATGGTCGACCGGTGCCTGCCAGGCAACGGGATTGACGGGCACGGGCCAGAGCAATAGGTACAACAGCAGAATCGCCAGCAAGACTCCGAGCGCGGCAAGCGTGGACTTCAACAAGGAAGGTTACCGGCTTGCGTCGATCATCCGCAGGAATTCGATGCGGGTGCGCGCGTCTTTTCTAAATGTGCCGACCATCTGGCTGGTCAGCATCGATACATCGGATTTGTGGATGCCGCGCGTCGTCATGCACTGGTGTTTGGCCTCGATAACGACGCCGACGCCTTTCGGCTGCAAAACATCCTGGATGCAATTGGCGATCTGGGCTGTGAGTTTTTCCTGCACCTGGAAGCGGCGGGCGAACGCCTCAACGACACGGGCGATTTTACTGATGCCCACGACTTTGTTGGTTGGCAGGTAACCGACATGCGCCTTGCCGATAATGGGTGCCATGTGATGTTCGCAATGCGATTCAAAGTTGATATCGCGCAGAACGATCATTTCGTCGTAGCCGTCGACTTCCTCGAAGGTCCGCTGCAGGTAGGCAACCGGGTTCTCGCGATAGCCGCTAAACCAGTCTTCGTAGGCCTTTGCTACCCGCTTCGGCGTATCCAGCAAGCCTTCGCGGCGAGTATCTTCGCCTGCCCACAGCAGCAGCGTCCGAACGGCATCCTCGGCTTGCTTGCGACTGGGTTTGCGCGGTTTGGGTATTTTCTTTTTGTTTGCGGCCACGGGGGAATACTACAGATCGCTTGGGGGCTTTGGCCAGCAATAATGCCTAGCCGCAGCT
>JAUHYO010000213.1 GCA_030426325.1 Gammaproteobacteria bacterium
AGTTGGATTGATATGACGACACATGAAACCTTACGAGTTCCCGACTCACTCAAGAGTCAGTTGCTGGACTATCGGCGTCGAGTTTGGAGGATCAAGTCGATCGAGGCGATCTCGATTGTTCTGTTCGCGATCGGCCTGGCTTACCTCGTCGTTTATGGATGGGATCGTTTGGCCGACACGCCGCGTGGGTTGCGGGGCGCGTTGCTCGTCGGCGGCGTGTTGGCGTTGGGTGTGATCCCCTGGTATGTGATGCGTTGGATGGTGCGATATCGCAATCTGGAATCATTGGCGCGGCTGTTGGCGCCAAACTGGGCGACTCGGTGCACAAAAAAAATGAACGTATCGTGACACTGCAAAACACCGTGCAGGATTCAGCTGCGTCCGTTGCCGGGTTGGAGCAGGATATCGATGAACTGAATGCCGAGGTTCTGCGCCTTCAGAATGTCGCACGCCCGGAACTTGTTGCGTTGATGCAGGCAGGCATCGATATGGACCTGCTGTTTCGAACGGATGAATATGCCCTGACCGACACCACCGGCAACCGGTTGTCGCAGATGGCGGCGATGCTCGCCAACATGCCCGGTGTACAAATCCAGCTCGACGGGTTTGCCGACGAACGTGGAGATGCTGATTACAACCACGCTTTGTCAGAGAAACGCGTTGAGTTTGTTCGTAACCTCTTTATTGCGGCTGTTGTCCATCCGACACGAATCAATGCATCCGCGCACGGCGAAGTCGTCGCGCAAACCCCCGATATTGACAGCTATGCACTGGAACGCCGTGTCAGTGTGAAATTGTTTATCGACAACAGCCAGTCGGTTGCATCCAACCCGAACTAGGCATTGACTTCCCTGCGACTCATTTCGAGTCTCCGCCTGGCCGGCCTGTAATGGGTCGGCCTTTTTTTAATGGCGCTTTTTTATGGCGATTGTTACTGTTGCGGTCGGCCGTAAACCCGGAGCGACCATGTCGAGTGATCTTGTATCCCGCCACTGCAAACCCTGCGAAGGAGGGGTTACTCCGCTTGATGACAAGCAGGCGCAGAAATTGCTGGAGGCCTTGCACGCCGACTGGACCTTGAGTAACGACGGTCTGGAAATTCAGCGCACTTTTCATTTTCCCGCCTACAGTCGCTCACTGGGCTTTCTGAACGCCGTGGCGTGGATTGCGACGACCGAAGGTCACCACCCGGTCATTACACTGTCCTACGGTTCGTGCACGGTGGCCTATACAACTCATGCGATTGACGGACTGTCGGACAATGATTTCATTTGTGCCGCGAAGATCGATCAAATTCCGCTCGGCGACAGCTAGTGCCGCACATTGATCAAATCGAGGAAGCGGCAGCACGGCTTGTCGGCGTCAGCGTGCAAACGCCACTCCTGCGAAACTCGGAACTGGATGATGCGGTGGGCGGTTCGGTGCTGCTCAAGCCGGAGTGTTTGCAGGTCACTGGTTCGTTCAAGATTCGCGGTGCCTATAATCTGATGAGCCAGCTCGGCAAGCGCGAAGCGAAGAATGGCGTTGTTGCATGGTCGTCCGGCAACCATGCGCAGGGTGTCGCGGCTGCGGGCGCCTTGCTCGGCATCCCGACCAGTATCGTGATGCCCGAAGATGCGCCGAGGGCGAAGCTTGAGAATACACGGCGCCTGGGTGGTGAAGTCATCACCTATGATCGTTACAACGGTGACCGGGAAGTGATTGCTCGTGAACTGGCCACCCAGCGTGGGGCGGCTCTCGTTCCGTCCTACGATCATCCCCTCATCATTGCGGGCCAGGGCACAGTCGGGCTGGAGATCGCAGCTGATGCGGCGGCCCTTCAGCGGCTGCCTGACCAGGTGTTGATTCCCTGCGGTGGCGGCGGACTTTCGTCTGGCTGCGCAGTTGCATTGAAGTCCCGACTCCCCGGTGTTGAGGTCTATGTCATTGAGCCTGCCGAATTTGATGACACCGCTCGATCGTTCGCCAGCGGCAATCGCGTCCGTGTCGATGCTTCGGCCCGGTCCATATGCGATGCGTTGCAGACGGCAATGCCCGGGGAGCTCACTTTCCCGATTATTCAGGCGCTGGCGTCGGGAGTCCTGACGGTGACTGACGCCGAAGTGCGCGCCGCAATGCGTTTTGCATTTCGGCACCTGAAGTTGGTTGTCGAGCCCGGTGGCGCGGTGGCACTCGCGGCGATACTGTCAGGAAAACTTGAAATGGCGGGAAAAACCACGGCGGTCGTTTTGAGCGGCGGCAATGTGGATGCAGAGTTTTTTGGCGAGGTTCAGGCGGAGCCGAACTGAACGCGATTGAGCAGGGTGCGCGCGACACCGGGACGCTTGTTGATGGCAGTTGTCGAGGTTGATTCCTGTTTGCGATCGGGCCAGGCATCGAGCCAGCCTACGATCTTTTCTATCTGCTCCATGTCCGGTTTGACCTTCGACGGTGGCATTTCGCAAACGCCCAAACCCTGTTCAGCCGATCGAACAAAATTCTGAGTATCGCGAAGCACGGCAATAATTGGTATGCCCAGGGAATCGAGGAAGCGCATCAGCTTGGCGAAACTCTTGGTGCGTTTTCGTGTGCGATTCGCAACTACCGCAAGTTTGCGATCACGGCGGTCAACTTTTGCAACCAGCAATAAGTCGGCGATACAACGGGACGCCGCATGAATATCCATCGACGACGGAAGCACCGGCACCAGGATGCTGGTGGAATCGCGGGTCAATTCACGCAAGTCGTCATGATCGATACTGGCCGGCGAGTCGATGAGCAGAGTACTCGTATTATTGGGCACACGTAGTTGCCAGCTGCGGGTTGCCTGCATGGTCTTCTTGAACGCCGCAATACCATGAATGGCGGGCAGGTCGGCAGAGCGCCTTTCGAGCCATGCCATGGTTGATCCCTGCGGATCGTAATCCATCACGGCGGGCGTCTCGCCACGATTGGCGTAGCACGCGGCAAGATTTGTCGCCAACGTCGATTTACCGCATCCACCTTTCGGGTTGAGGATGACGATCTTGTTCAGGTTTTCCTGTCGCGGCGTAATCAGCATGCTCCAAATCTGGCTCAAATTTGATGGTAGATCGTTGCGCCAGTTCACATAATACTTGAAAGCGGCCCGCGAGGCGTTCCGTCGGGCTGGGGTGCTGCCCGCCTCGATGAGAACCGGATACCGGCCGCTTGCGCAAAGTGCGTCAATTATCGAAGGGCAGGCAGTCCCGGCCGGATTCCAAACGTGTGATTTTTGCCGCTGCCGGCGTGCTTTGGCCAATCCCCGGTCGAGACGGGTTCCGACGCACGGCGGGAAGGAATCAAGCCATATCAATGTCCCGCCGCCCACGCACTGCGATCGCACCGACCCGGCCGCCCTGATATCGTTGTATTAATGCCACATAACTAAAAAGAATCTAAGAAATTCAGTAACTTGGGCATTTACTTGGCTGTTGCTGTTTCGCATCATGCATGAAAAGTGCGGCCAGATTTGCCGAATCCACCGCTTATCCGGAGGTGGCAGCTGGCTCGCCAGTTTGAGCAACAGGCATAAGGGGAAAGAAAAATGAGAATCGATGAAGATCGTGCATCATCTGCACGGGTGTCCCAGGCAATAGGCATTTTTTGTGCGGGACTGGGATTGCTCGCCACTGGGCCGGTTTTTTCGCAAGACGACAACAGCGAATCCGCTGCCGGGTCAGGCGACGAAATCGAGGAAGTGGTGGTTACCGGGTCGCGCCTGAAGCGCGATACTTACTCCAGTGTGGCACCGCTTCAGGTGATCACCGGCCAGGTATCGAGAGAGATAGGCGCAATCGATCCCAGCACGATATTGCAGGATTCGCCCAGTGCGGGTGGCAACCAGGTCGATGTTACGTACCAGGGCTTCGTGACAACCAACGGACCGGGATCCTCGACAATCGACCTGCGCGGCCTCGGCGAAGAGAAAACACTGGTACTGATTAATGGCCGGCGTGCTGCTCCGGTGGGTGTCGAAGGTGCGCCATTTGCGCCGGACCTCAACATGGTTCCGTCGGGCCTTATCGAACGCTACGAGATACTGCTGGACGGCGCGTCATCGATTTACGGCTCGGATGCGGTTGCCGGTGTTGCCAACATCATCATGCGCAAGGACTTCGACGGATTCGAAGTCGAAACGTTTAATACAATCCCGGACTATTCGGGTGGCATTCAGAACAACCTCTCAGCAAGCTGGGGCAAGAACTTCGATCGCGGTGTATTCGGCATCGCAGTTGATGCCACACATACCGAGGCGGTCGATCGCAATGACCGGCCCTGGTCATCGGGGTGCCAGAGCTACCGGGAGATTGATCGTGACGGCAATATCTATACCGATCTGATTCAGTACCAGGTCGATTACGGTATGAAAACCTCGCCTTGTACAATCGGTTTCGGCGCGGCTCGCGTTTTCGATAATCAGGCCGGACTTTTCGGTTCGCTTTATTACACCGGCGCGACCACAAACACGACCATTCCTGGCTTCTCCGAAGCGACACTGATCGGTGCCCCGGTTGACACCGACGGTGATGGCGTTGTCGATGTTGATTTCACGGATTACTTTCTTACCAGTAGCGCCGGTGTTGAGCACTTGTTTCCGGAAATGGATCGCGTCAGTGCGATGGCTTATGGTGAGTACACCTTCGCCGGCGACGCGAATATCACTCCGTATTTTGAGCTGCTGTACAACGAGCGCGAGACGAATGCCAAGAGTTCGCCAGGTACCGCAAGCAGTGGTACGAATCCGGTCAACGTGCCGGGGACCAATCCGTTCAATCCCTGCAACCCGAATGGCATAAACGGGGTGGACTGCGGTGAGGCTTACGACAGTGTGCTCACGGATCCGGAATTCATCGACCATTTTTCGGCCTACTACGAGACGCTATGTGCGCAGTTCGGGTTTACACGTGAGGAATGCGTCCCCTCATTATTCGGCGCGTTCCCGGTAGGCGCAGTCGGCCCGATTACACTTGAGCCGCAGGTCTCGGTCGTAGGCCATGCCGATACGGTGAAGTCTAATGTTGAACAGATGCGCTATGTCGCCGGTATTCGCGGTGATATTCCGTTTCTGAAAGCGGGCCCCGTCGATAACTGGTCATTCGACCTTAGCGTCGTTCATTCCGACGCGACCGGTACGTCATTGCGCCGCGGAATTCGTGACGATCTCTTGCGGCATTCCGTCAACACGACAGTGATGGATCCGGTTACCGGCGCGATTACCTGCGGTAATGGCAGCGACGGTTGTGTCCCCGTCAACATGTTCGCACCGTCTCTGTATGCGAATCTGTCAAACAATGATTTTGCGACACAGGCAGAGCGCGACTACCTGTTCGACAATCGAAGCTTTGTCACCGACTACCGCCAAACCACTTACAGTATTTTTCTTACTGGAGATCTGTTCGAAATGCCCGCTGGTAGTGTCGCAGCGGCGTTCGGGTACGAATATCGCGATGACGAAATCGAGTCGATCCCCAATGAAGTTGCTCGCGAAGGTCTGCTGATCAATTTCTTCAAAGACCTGGGTGCGACCGGTGAGAAAACCACGAAGGAGTGGTTCGCCGAGATCGAAATTCCGTTGCTCGCAAATGTTCCCGGGTTTGAGGAACTGACAACCAACTTTGCGACGCGTCATACGGATGATGAGTTCTACGGCGGCGCTTATACCTACTCCGGCAAGCTGTCCTGGCGGCCGGTTGAGTCATTGCAAATCAAAGGCACGGTTGGCACGTCTTACCGCGCGCCGAATTTGCGAGAGAATTTCCTGCAGGGTACCAGCGGTTTTCTGAGTTACAACGATCCTTGTGTAACGCCGGAGGCCGCGATCATACCGGACCCGGTCAATGGCGGATTTACCTACGACCCGACCGGGGACACTCGCACGCAGGCTGTCCTCGACAACTGTGTCGCAGACGGCGTTGACCCAACCAATCTTGGTATCAACAACTCCGGAAATTCGTTCCCTCGGTA
>JAUHYO010000214.1 GCA_030426325.1 Gammaproteobacteria bacterium
GGATGTACCTGATCAAGCGCCGGCTCGAGCGCGAATACGGCCTTGAGGTTGCTTTGTTCAGCTACCCGTCAGTACGTGGTGCACTAGACGACAATGCACAGGCGCTTGCCGCGTTTATCCGGAAAAGGAATCCCGACAGGGCGCACATCATCGGTCACAGTCTCGGTGGGGTGCTCGCGTTGCGCATGCTTGCAAACGACACCAGTTTTGTGCCGGGCAGGGTGGTTTGTTTGGGCTCGCCATTGACGGGCTCGCGCGCTGCAACCTACCTTGATCAGTTGGTCTGGGCCGAAGACATTGTCGGCAAGTCATTGCCTGAGGCGATGGTGCACAAGTCCGCCAACGAATGGGCGGCCCACGTCGCCGCCGAGCGCGATATCGGTGTCATTGCCGGCAATGTTCCCTTTGGTATCGGGCGCTTTCTTGCAGACTTCAAGGAAGACAACGATGGCACGATTGCCGTGGCGGAGACACGACTGCGAGGGGCGAAGGATCACATCGTTCTCCCGGTCAGTCACAAGGGCATGCTGGTATCGGCTTCCGTAGCTGATCAGGCGGCGGCATTCATCCGCCGTGGCACTTTCCTTAGAGATCCTTGAGTTTGTAGAGCGTCTCGAGCGCTTCGCGCGGTGACATCGAATCGATGTCCAGGTCTTCGACGGCTTTGCGAATCGGATCATCGTCGACGGCCGGTTCGACACTGAGGTCCAGTTGTCCCTGCGGATGGTCCCGATGCAAAGCCTGTTGCGATTCCAGCGTCCGCAGATAACGCCTGGCGCGTTCGATGACGTCAGGCGGTACTCCGGCAAGTGCAGCAACCTGCAAACCGTAGCTCTGATTGGCCGGCCCGGGTTTGACGGTGTGCAGGAAAACCAGGTTGCCGTTGTGTTCGGTGGCGTCGAGATGCACGTTTTCACAGGCAGGCAATTCGCCGGCAAGCGCAGTCAGTTCGAAATAATGCGTCGCGAAAAGTGTAAAGGCCTGCGTGATTTCGCCCATGTGATGCGCCGCAGCCCAGGCAAGCGACAGCCCGTCGAACGTGCTGGTGCCGCGGCCGATTTCATCCATCAGGACGAGACTCTGTGTGGTCGCATTGTTCAGTATTGTCGCTGTTTCGGTCATCTCGACCATGAAGGTCGAGCGGCCGCCGGCGAGGTCATCGGACGCGCCGATACGCGTGAAGATCCGGTCGATGGGCCCGACCTTCAGTCGATTCGCTGGTACATAACTTCCAATGTGCGCCAGGATGACAATCAACGCGGTTTGCCGCATGTAAGTCGACTTGCCGCCCATGTTCGGGCCGGTGATGACCAGCAGGCGCCTGGATTCGTCGAGATCCAGGTTGTTGGCGATGAAAGGCGCGTCGATGACCTGCTCGACAACGAGGTGGCGGCCGCCATCGATTTCGATGCAGGAATCCGGCGAGAGTTCAGGTTGAGACAGGTTCAGTGTGACGGCGCGTTCTGCAAAGCAGGCGAGCGCGTCGAGTTCCGCGAGTCCCGACGCGCTGAGCTGCAATGCGCCGAGGACCTCGTGCAATTTATCGAGGAGGTTCTCGTACAGTAGTTTTTCTCGTGACAAGGCGCGCTCTCGAGCGCCAAGCACCTTGTCCTCAAATTCTTTCAGTTCCGGCGTGATGTAACGCTCCGCCGCCTTTAAGGTTTGGCGTCGTACATACTCGACGGGTGCCTTGTCGGCCTGTCCGCGGCTGATTTCGATGTAATACCCGTGCACCCGGTTGTAACCGAGCTTCAGCGTCGCAATCCCGGTGCGCTCGCGCTCGCGCTTCTCGAGGTCGACCAGGTATTGGTCTGCATTGCCGGCAATTGCACGCAAGTCGTCGAGTTCCTCATCGTAACCGGCCTTGATAACACCGCCGTCGCGAATCAGCATCGGTGGGCTGTCGATGATGGCCTTATCGAGCAAGTGCTGCTGTTCCCGATGCTCGCCAACTGCTTGCGCAAGTTCGTTTAGCAACGGCGCGTCAATTGCCGCCAGTTGCTTTTGCAAGGCGGGCAGCCGCGATAGCGCTTCGCCAAGCTGGCGAAGATCCCGGGGCCGTGCGGAACGCAGCGCCACCCGGGCGAGTATTCGCTCGACATCGCCGATGCCGTGCAGTGTCTGTTGTAATGCGTCGACAGCGTTTTGGCTGATCAATGCGTCCAGAGCCTGGTAGCGTGCGCGCAGAACACTCGGGTCCCGCAGCGGGCGCTGGATCCAGCGTCGCAGCAGGCGACTGCCCATCGCGGTCTGGCAGCGGTCCATGACGCCGGCAAGTGTGTGCTGTTGGTGACCGCTTAATGATTCTTCCAATTCCAGGTTGCGTCGCGTCGGGCCGTCCATGATCAGGGCCTCATCGCTGAGCTCCGCGCGGATTGACGTGAGGTGCGGCAAGGATGCTTTTTGTGTGTCGTTAACGTATTGCAGGAGCGCGCCGGCAGCTGCAATGCCGCGCGTCAAATGTGAACAACCGAAGCCGTCGAGATCCCGGGTTCTGAACTGGTTGCAGAGCAATCGCATCGAACTGTCGAACTCGAAATGCCAGGGTGGTCGCCGGGTCACACGTATGGCATCGGAAAATGCACTGCCGAAGCAATGGTCTTCGTCGACGATCAGTTCGGCCGGGCGAAGCCGTTCCAGTTCGCCTTGCATGGCGTCGACATCGGCGACTTCGGTCATCCTGAAACGGCCCGCCGAGAGATCGAGCCAGGCGATGCCGATGCTGTCATCTGCGGCGAATACAGAGGCCACCAGGTTGTCCCGATGCGCGGAAAGCAGCGCTTCATCCGTGAGTGTGCCGGGGGTGACGACCCGCGTAACCTTGCGTTCGACCGGGCCTTTGCTGGTGGCCGGGTCACCGATCTGCTCACAAATGGCAACGGATTCGCCCTTGCGAACGAGTTTGGCGAGGTAGCCTTCGACGGCATGGTAGGGAACGCCGCACATCGGGATCGCATTGCCGCCGGACTTTCCCCGGGCAGTCAGCGTGGTGTCGAGCAGCGCAGCGGCACGTTTTGCATCGTCATAAAAGAGTTCATAGAAGTCGCCCATGCGGTAGAACACCAGCATGTCCGGGTATTCGGCCTTGATGCCCAGGTACTGGCGCATCATCGGCGTATGAACGGAGGAAACTTCGGCTTTCATGGACTTCGTATTCTGAAGTGGCGCGCAGCGGCGCGCGAATGAGTATTATAGACGGGTGAAAATACTGCATGTCGAAACCGGGCGCCATTTTTTGGGCGGCCCGCAACAGGTCGTCTACCTGATCAACGCCTTACGCGAGCGGGGGCACGACAATATTCTTGTTTGTCCGCCGGATTCGGGAATCGACGGCGTCGCGCGGCTCGCAGGTATCCGTGTTCAAAACCTGTTTTGCGCAGGCGACCTCGATTTGCCGTTTGCCTATCGCCTGTCGCAGTTTCTGAAAGAACACACGCCCGATATCGTGCACTGCCACAGTCGGCGTGGCGCGGATGTGCTGGGTGGCCTCGCCGCTGTCTTCGCCGAGGTGCCCGCGGTCGTCTCGAGGCGAGTCGACAATACTGAAATGCGACTGATGGCGTCGCTGCGCTACAAGCCGTTCGATCGCATCATCGCAATTTCGGAAGCGGTTGCCGCGGTTCTCCGCGAACACGAGATTGATGCGGAACGAATCGAGGTGATTCGCGACGCCGTCGATGCGAGCCGGTTCGCGACGAAGCCCGATTGCGACCAGTTTCGCGACGATTTCGGTATCAAGGACGGTATGTTTACCATCCTCGCCGCCGGCCAGCTGATTCCGCGCAAGGGCCATCGTTTCCTGTTGCAGGCTGTCGCAAACCTGGTGCATTCGCAGCAGCCGCTGCGGGTCGTGATTCTCGGCGAAGGGGAGCTGGACACCGAACTTCGTGCGCAGGCGTCACAGCTTGGCCTGAATGGCGTCGTCCAGTTTGGCGGGTTCCGGGCCGATCTCGACAACTTCATCGGCTGCTTTGATTTGCTCGTTCATCCGGCACTGACCGAGGGATTGGGCGTGATTGCGTTGAAAGCAGCGGCGGCTGGCGTGCCGGTAGTGGGCTTTAATGCCGGTGGAATGCCCGAAGCCGTACTGCATGGCGAAACGGGTTTGCTGGCCGAAGCGGAAAATGTGGATGAGCTTCAGCAACACATCAGGACGCTGATCAACGATGACGAACTGCGACAAAAAATGAGCGATGCCGGTCGCACGCGGATGCAAAACGACTTCTCAATCGCTACGATGGCCGACAAACACATCGCACTCTACGAATCGATCATCAATGGCTGACCACGATTCCCTGTTCAAACTGGCCGAGGCGCTGGTCTCGGAACTCATTGCCGCCGGCAAGGCGGTCGCCACGGCCGAAAGCTGCACCGGTGGCTGGGTGGCCAAGGCGATTACGGATGTGCCGGGAAGCTCGGCCGTCTACGGCTACGGCGTTGTGAGTTACGCGAATGGCGCCAAGGAATCGATACTGGGCGTGAAGAACAAAACGCTCGAGGATCATGGTTCGGTGAGTGCCGAAGTGGTTGCCGAAATGTCGAAAGGCGCGGTTCGCCTCAGTGGGGCAGACATCGCGGTCGCGGTGAGCGGTGTGGCCGGCCCCACGGGTGCCACGAAAGAAAAACCCGTCGGCATGGTCTGGTTCGCCTGGGCGATGCGCGATGGCACCAAAGTGCAGGTTGACACCAGCCTGGAACATTTCAGCGGTGACCGGGAACTGATTCGCGAAGCCGCCGTTGCGCACGCATTACAGGGCGTTCGAGAACGAATCTGATAATGAGTACGAAACGGGTGTTTTTCGCATTGTGGCCGGACGCTCGACAGCGCGACCGACTGCGTGACGTGATCAATTCCGTCGCCCGCAATGTCGAGGGACGCGCCGTTGATCGTCGCGACTGGCATATTACGCTGGCCTACCTGGGCGACATTGAGGAACGATTGATACCGGATCTTATGCATCGGGCCGGCGAAATTCGCGTCGAATCGTTTCGACTGGCCTTTGACAGACTCGAGTTCTGGCCGCGGCCGAAAATCGCCTGCCTGGTGACACCGACCGTGCCCGTTGAGCTCGAGACGCTGGTCGCGCAACTCAACGTCCTGATTCAGGACTGCGGCGTTGTACCGGAGGACAGGGTCTATCGCCCGCACATCACCGTGTCGCGCAATGCACGCAATTTTCCGACCGAGCGATTGACGCAACGGGCCACGACCGAGTGGTCGGGATTCGAACTGATTGAGTCCGTATCCGGCCCCGGCGGGTCGAGCTACCTGCCATTGAAACAGTGACTTTGAGCATTTTGCTCGAATTTCTGCCAACTCTGCCCAAATTTGATGGCCCTGAAGGCTCCCATTGACGGGGCTTTCATGCGATAGTACTGTGTATATCAACAGTATCCCTAAAAACCACTCTACACACTCCCAATGGCGGCAAATCTATGGACGACAATCGTAAGAAAGCACTCGCACAGGCCCTCGGCCAAATTGAAAAGCAGTTCGGCAAAGGCTCTGTCATGCGCATGGGAGATGGCACCGCGATCCGCGACATCGAAGCCATTTCAACCGGCTCGATCGGCCTGGATGTCGCGCTCGGCATCGGTGGCCTGCCCAAAGGCCGCGTGGTTGAAATCTACGGGCCGGAATCGTCCGGTAAAACGACGCTGACGCTTCAGGTCGTTGCCGAAGCACAGAAAAAAGGTGGAACGGCCGCGTTCATTGACGCAGAACACGCGCTCGACCCGTCCTATGCGGAAAAGCTCGGTGTTAATGTGGACGAATTGCTGGTCTCGCAGCCGGACACCGGGGAGCAGGCGCTCGAAATCACCGACATGCTGGTGCGCTCCGGTGCCGTTGATGTCGTCGTTGTTGACTCGGTCGCGGCGTTGAC
>JAUHYO010000215.1 GCA_030426325.1 Gammaproteobacteria bacterium
TGACAACCATGGACCAGGTTCGAAAACTCGCTTACCTCGACGAATCGGCGCTGGTAAAAATGCTAAGCTTCATCGTCAGCCTGCTGGTGATCATCACCGGGCTGGGCATCGTCGGACTTGCGAGCTTCAACGTCAGTCGGCGAACGCGCCAGATTGGTATTCGCCGGGCGCTGGGTGCGACGCGATTTGCGATCATGCGCTACTTCATGGTGGAGAATTTCATCGTCAGCAGCGTTGGCATCGCCGTTGGTGCCATCCTGGCCGTTCTGCTGAATATTGCGCTGGTCGATGCGTTCAGTCTGCAGCCGCTTTCCTGGTACGTCATTCCGATCGCAATGATGGCGCTCTGGCTTGTCGGGCAGATTGCTGTCGCGGGACCCGCTCGAAGGGCGAGTCGTATCACGCCGGCAATTGCGACTCGATCAAGTTGACGCGACCGATTTAACCCGGAGGACGAGTCTTATGAGGCATGAAGATCGTTGTCATCAGCCTCAAGGGTTCCGAACGTCGCCGGGCAAACATCAGAAAGCAGCTCAGCGACACTGGCCTTCCGTTCGAGTTTTTCGATGCAGTCAGCGGGCATGATGCGCTGGATCATGTGCATCACTACGATGATGACGAATTTATTCGCAACTGCGGCCGGTCCGCGACAGCGAACGAGATCGGTTGTTACGCCAGCCACCTTGCCGTTTGGGCGCAATGCGCCAAAGGCACTGAACCCTTTCTGATCCTCGAAGACGACGCACGTCTCGACCCTGCATTCGTCCACGGTTTCGGAGTCGTCGAACGCCGCGTTGCACGATTCGAACTGGTGCGTGTCTGCGGCCCGTATCCCGGCCGTTCGAGCCGTCTCGAACGATCCGGACCCTTCGAACTTCGCCGCTGCCAGCGCGTGCCATTGCTGGCGCTTGCCTATGCGCTAACCCCCAGTGCAGCGGCACGCCTGGTAACGGCGGGTAGTATTGTCGATGAACCTGTCGACAAGTTCATGCAGCGATTCTGGCGCCACAAACAACAGGTCGTTGCGCTGCATCCGCCGATCACCCATGCAAGCACATTGGAATGCGAATCCGACATTGGACATCGAGTACGACCTGACTACACGGTGGGTTTGTGGCTGACTCGCCTTGGAAGAAAGTGCAGAAATTCATTGCAGCGAGAAGTCTGCAATTGCAGGCTGATGTTGCGTGACCGGCTTGTCCGACACACCGGCGTCAATTCAGCGGCATTTCAAAATCCGGCGAGAACGCGATCGGAATGACCGACCGGGTATTGACCTGTGCATAGCGATCGTCCAGCGGCGCAGCCTCGTCGGCCGCACTCGGGTTCCAGACCACCTCGATGTGTCGCAGTCCCAGCTCAAGCCCGGACAGCGGTACGAGACCAATCAACCCCCGCATGCCGATGTCAGCACGCTCGGCAGTTTCGAAATTGGCCATGTCCACCGGCGTACCCTCGATACTGACACTCCACAACTGCCGCAGGCAATCAAGCCGATCCGGTGCTTGATCTGCACTGCCGCAGAGCTGATCCAGTACAAGATTGTCGCGTAGCGGCTGATACGGCAGGAACAAGCGAACAAACTTGCCGCGTTGATGAAAACTGTCAATCCGGGGCCACCCTCGCAGGCGATCCAGCGAACCTGGCATGTCCTCGTAGTAGGTGCTGCGAAAGCCGTCGCGAACCTGCGTTGAATCGAGATACGTAAACTCACCGGACAGCGTGAAATTTCGCCACGCGGCCGCGCGCGTATTGCCAACGGCGACGATAACGATTATGCCGATCGTCAGTGCAACAAAGAAAGCAACCGGTCGCGTATTACTCTGAAGAGTCAGCTGAACCGGCAAGACCAGCCGCTGCGGGTAAGCAAAACCACTAATGCGCCTGAATAATCGGACCAGGCCCACGTAAAAGCGGCTGTCGCGGAGACTGGGCAGTCGCGAGGCGAGCTGCCGATCCAGCAGATACACCAGTACCGGTGTGCCGATAAAAACCATTAGAAGCACCGCAGTACCGATACCCATGCCCGCGTTCGTCAGACCGAAACGAGCGCCGAGCGTGCCCGACACGACCAGGATGGCGATCAGGATGGTCCCGAACCAGAGTACGCTCAGCGTCAGCATGCTGATCACCGCGAACAGCGACGAGGCCAGGCGATCGGTATTCTTTATCACGGTATCGAGATCGGGCAACGTGTCGCGATAATACTGCCGGCTCAGCGGCCCAAGGCCCGGCGTTTTGCTCCAGTTGATGCCATCTGGAAATACCGTCCGCAAACCGATCAGTCCAACCCAGTAGGCGCGCGCCATCAAATGCACGACAAAGCAGGCGGCCAGTCCGTAGCAGGTACCGGCCAGCAGCGAAATGCCCACGGTGCTGGCGATTACCAGGCTTGTTGACAGGTGCGTGTAGATGTCGGCGATCGAGTCGAACAACCAGCTGGGAATCGAGAGCAGCGCGAAGATTGTAAGGCTTGAGATGATCAGTTCGAGTTCGTCAGTGCGGTCGCGCAGCCGATCCATTGCCTCGGATTCGGCATCCAGTTGTCCTTGAGATTCCTTATCGTCCACCAGGCGCCAGTGCCTCCACGATTGTCCTAACGCAAGCGTTTCCCAAACGCGTCCCAAACCTCGACATCACCGTAATTCAATGCCCTGACCGACTCTTCGATTTCCTTCAGGTCGCCAACGATCAGCCAGGTCAGTTTCTCAGGATCAATGGTTTCCCGCGCAGAATCAACAACGGCATCGACGGTCACCGCGGCGACCCGCTCCGCTGAAGACTCGGCGTAGTCATAAGGCAGCCCGTAGCTGTCCGATGTGATGATGCTGCTCAAAAAACCACTATTGGTTGCGAATGTGCCGGGCAATGACCGGGTACGATTGAGTTTGATGCGCTCGACCTCCAGCTCGGTGGCCGGATTCGTCGTCAGAAACTCTTCCAGCTCGCGACGAATTTCCACCATGCTGTCGGCCGTCCGGTCTGTTTGCACCTGACCGCTGGATCGAAATGTCATCTCGCCACTGGTGTTCAATCCAATACCCGATCGATACCCATAGGACCAGCTCTTGTCCTCGCGAAGATTTAAGTTCAGGCGCGATTCGAAACTTCCGCCGATGACCCGGTTCATTATCGACATCGTGGTCCAGCTCTCCGGATCATACGGCGCAATCGCATGCCCTGCGACGACAGTGCTCGATACAGCGCCTGGATGGTCGATCAGAATCACCCGGCTTCGTGGCTCCGCGGCTTTTCCAACAGCCTGCAAGGCCGATCGACCTTTCGCCTTCCACTTTCCGAAGGTTTTCTCCAGTGCGGCTTTCGCGATACCGATGTCAATATCACCGATCATGTAAACGGTCATGTTGTCCGGCGTAACCTCGGCTTCGTGCCATTTTCTTAAGCTCGCGCGATCAACCTGTTCCACCAGCTCAGGCGTCCAGACAGCGCCCATCGGGTTGTCATCACCGTAGATCGCGCGATCGAACAACCCGCTCGCGGCACTTGACGGCGCCTGCTGCAAAGTCGCGAGATAGGCAGAAATCTGGGCTTTCACCTTGTCGAGTTCGTCCTGCGGGAAAACCGGGTTTCTTAACATCTCCGCAGCCAGCCCCAGCGATGGCTCGAGATTGCTCGTCAGGATGCGATAGCCTAGCGCGCTGCGTTCGGCACCGGCCTGAAAACCGCCGCCCATCGCTATTTTGTCCCGCTCGGCGGCGAGTTCATTGGCATCGTATTTTTTTGTGCCCTTGTCCATCAAGCCGAAAACGAACGAAGGCAGTCCCGGTGCTTCGGGCGGCGCCGCCAGGGCTCCAGTATCCACCTGGATCGAGACATCGACCAGCGGGATGCTGCCTCGATTTGCGACAACGATTTTCATGCCGTTGGAAAGAGTCGCCGTTTCGATCGGCGGAAAATTGATCTCGGAACTTGCAGTCACTGGCGGAATTTTCGAACGATCAACCGTGCTTTCGACGGACTGATAGTCCGGGAATGGCTCGACGGTCAACTGGTAGTAGCCACGGCTAAGCCAGCGATTCGCCACCTGGCGAAGCGCTTCCGGTGTTGCCTCGTTAAGCCATTTGAGTTCGGTATTGACGAACAGCGGGTCGTCGGAAAATAACTGCCCCTCCGCGATCAGTCGGCCAATTTGCGCGCCGGTTTCAAGTGCACCGAGAATGTACATGTTCACTGCCAGCTTTGCGTTCTCGACAATTTGCTCATCGGGTCCGTTGGCCAGGTATTCGGCAATAACCTGGTCGACAACGGGCAATACCTGTTCGGGCGTCACGCCCTCACGCAGATTGATTGTCAGGCTGTATTCGCCGCTGATCACACGACCGTAGGCGCTCCCGCCGATGCTGGTTGCGAGCTGCAGCTCATCGACCAGCTTCTTTCGCAACGGAGAATTCTTGTTCGCCACCAGCGAGTCATTCACCAGGTACATCAGCGATGTGTCCCTGTCATTGAGGCCCGGCAAAGCCCAGACGCGAGTAATTCGAGTCTGGCCGACGCGGTCGTACATCATCTCCTCGCGATTCTCGTTGAGTTCGGGAATCCACTTTTTGGGGTGTGACAAAGGCACGCCGGCCGGCGCTTCGCCGAAGTAATGCGTAACCTTGGCTTTGGCCTCATCCAGCGTGATGTCGCCGGCAAGCACCAGCACAACATTGGATGCGCCGTAATAGGTGTTAAACCACTCATGGACGTCTTCGAGCGAGGCCGCGTTCAGGTCATCCATCGAACCGATAATCGAATGCCGATAGGGGTGGTCGACGGGATACAGGCCAGCGCGAATCTTGTCGTACATCTGTGCGTAGGGGCGGGTCTCACCCTGTCGCTTCTCGTTTTGCACCACACCGCGCTGCTCATCGAGCACGTCCTGTGTTACGGCACCGAGCAGGTTCGCCATGCGATCGCTTTCCATCCAAAGCGCCATATCCAGGGCTCCGGATGGAACGGTTGCGAAATAATTGGTGCGATCTTCGTTGGTCGTGCCATTCATTCCGGTTGCCCCGGCATCCGTAAATGGCGAGAAAAATTCGCCGTCGTGATTCTCACTGCTCTGAAACATCAGGTGCTCGAACAAATGAGCAAACCCGGTTTTTCCTTCCGGTTCATCCTTGGAACCGACGCCGTACCACATACCGACGAAGACCGTCGGTGTGGAATGATCGGACTGCACCAGCACGGTCAATCCATTGTCGAGCTCAAATTTTTCGTAGGCTAAATCAACCTGCGTCGCGAGTTCGTCGTCAGCATAGGCATTAGCGAGTGACAGGATCAGCATTAAAGAAACCAGCAGGGTGGCCGGCGACAATTGAGAATAGTTCACTAATTTTTCCTTGTTATTTGCGCTCGTGGCGAAAGCGGCATACATACATTACTAAATTAGAGTCCAGGCGCTGATAAAGTTCTCCTGGCCGAGGTCGCAGCGGTCAATTCTAGTGCAATGACTGAAGCGCCAACTCGGCCATCGGCTGAACAAACGCACCCATCGCCGCCGCATTTTTATTCGATGCATTGCCGTCAACCGCGCGTTTGGCGACGCCCTGAATAATTGCTGCCAGGCGAAAGAAGCTGAAGGCAACATAAAACCCGAAGTTGTCGATGCGATCAATGCCAGTGCGTTCACAGTAGCGAGCGACATACTCGTCCTCGGTCGGAATACCCAGCGCACCGAGATCCTTGCCCTGCAGCCCCGAAATACTGCCCGCACGATCCGGCATTCTGAGCTGCATGCATTGGTAACCGACATCGGCGAAGGGATGGCCGAGCGTCGACAGCTCCCAGTCCAACAACGCGATGACGCGCGGTTCCCTGGCGTCGAAGATCATATTGTCCAGGCGATAGTCGCCATGCACCAGCGAGATGCGCGG
>JAUHYO010000216.1 GCA_030426325.1 Gammaproteobacteria bacterium
CGACGAATTCGAAGCATTTTGTGCCGAACACCTGGGTCACCTCGATGAAGTCGCTGACAACTATTTCGCGACCGAGGCTGTCAAGGATGCAATTCGTGAAAAGGTCGAAGCACTGTACCCCGAACATGAGTTCGACGAATTTACGGATTTGTTCTGGAGTCGAATCCAGAGTTGGCGCGAATTTGAGAAGTCGGCCTAGGCCCTCATTAAGGCCCCGTTGATGTCCACCAATAGAGACACGCTCTTCCAACGCTGGCTGTTGCCCGGATTCCTGTTTCAGTCCGTCATCATCGGTGGTGGCTATGCGACCGGACGCGAACTGGTCGAATTTTTTCTGTCAGCCGGGCCGCTGGGCGGCTTGCTCAGCATTTTCGCAGTCACTGTAATATTCAGCATTACGCTGGCGATCGCCTTCGAGCTTGCGCGCATTACTCGCTCTTACGACTACCGGACGTTTTTTAAGCAGATTCTTGGACCCGCCTGGTTCCTCTACGAGATCGTGTACATCGCGCTGGTAATCCTTGTAATTGCGGTGCTCGGTTCCGCATCGGGTGAGTTGGTCGGTGCACGTTTCGGTATTGCGCCGGTCGTAGGAACCGTCACAATGATCACACTGATCGGCGTGCTTGTTTTCTACGGCACTACCGTCATCGAAAAAGCCCTGGCAGGCTGGTCATTCCTTTTATACGCCGTCTACGCCGTGCTTATCTGGGCGTTCCTGTCGAAGTTCGGTCACAAGATTCCCGGCGCCCTTGCCAGCGACGACCTCGGCGGAGCCTGGGTGACGGGAACCATTCGGTATGCTGCACTTAACGCCACCGCTGTCACCATGATCCTGTTTTGCGTTCGACACATGAAAAGTCGCCGCGATGCACCGATTGCCGGTGCGTTTGCCGGTCCGATCGGTATGTTACCGGCGATTTTTTTCTTATTGGGGATGATCGCGAGCTATCCGGAGATACTTTCTGTCCCGGTACCATCCGACTACATGATGCAGCAACTCGATTTCGGCTGGATTTCAATCGTTTTTTACATTGTCGTGTTCGGCACTTTCATCGAAACCGGGACCGGCATGATTCACGCCATCAATGAACGAGTCGATCAGGTCTTTCTTGAGCGGGCGATGCAAATGCCCCGCTGGCTGAGGCCCGGAATAGCGATGTGCATACTTTTCTTCGCAGTCGTCCTGGCCGACCGCATCGGGATTATCAACCTAATCGCCAAGGGCTACAGTGCGTTGGCCTGGATATTTCTGGGCATCTTCCTGCTACCACTGTTGACCGTGGGCCTCTGGCGTATTCGAAAATAGACGCCTTGCCTGAATGCGCTAATGAGCGTCGAGACGTGACTTTCTAAGCAGCAACTGCACCTCGATCTGGTTCGCAAGTCTTTTTAGCAGCTGGAAATCCTGCCAGGGCAGCGTGCGCGGCTTCGTATCGATGATACAGATCGACCCAAGCGCGTCCTGGTTCCTGGCTCTGACCGGGACGCCGGCATAGAACCGGATAAATGGCGCGCCGACGACAAATTCACTGTTGGCAAATCGCTCGTCCTGGGTTGCGTCCTCAATCACCAGCGGCGAGTTGCTCGCCACGGTGTGAGCACAAAAAGAATTCTGTCGGTCAATTTCCTGAACATCGAGCCCGGTTCGCGATTTGAACCAAGACCGTGTTTCATCGACGATCGTAAATGTTGAGATCGGTACATTGCACTGCAACGCCGCGTGCGAAACAATCCGGTCAAAACGCACCTCCGACGGCGTATCGAGAATCCGATACTCACGCAATGTTTCGAGCCGATGGCTCTCATTGAAGGGTAAGGGTGCTGGCACGATGATCCCCCTGGCCACGATACGCACAAATCAGGCCGGGCAATTACAAGACATCGCCAGCCTGCTTATTTGAGTGTAGGACCGGACATTGCTCCAATCAACCTGACGCGACGAACGCCTGGGTACCGCCACCCGGCGAAACACACGATCCGGAATGACTTTGGTCACCTGCGACCATAAACGGCAACGTTGACCCGTTCAGGGAAGTAACAAGTCCATGTTGAGCTTGAGTTGCATGAACAGAATTCCGCTCAGCGTCGGATCAACCATGCGAGAACCCGTTGATTGCTCAACGGCCTTTTTCGGCAAATAGGTCAGGTTGATGCCCACATGATCGTTGCCAAAACTAAGGCTCGGCAGGACACCGGCGAACGGCTTGCCCTGGTTGACGTCATCGCGTGTCATCAAGAAGGCATTCAGGCCGGCGTAGACGTGGAAGCCGGCCATCCGTTCGGTTTCGAACAAGCGCCGGTGAAGCCCGCCACCCGCCAGGTAGGCCATGCTGTCGTTGCTATCGCGAAAGCCGCTCGCCATCGCAATCTTTTTCCAGGCCGAATCCGGGCGGGAGTCAAACTCGTATTCCAGTCCAACGCCAAAGTTGTTTTCGTTCCAGTCGTAGGTCGAGTCAAAGTGATGCGACTTTCCGTTGAGAATAGCGCTGAACTCGCCGGCGTTCACCGGCGCCAGGTACAACGTCAGCAACACAGCGAAAAATGCAGATAGACTTCGTTTCGATATTTCCACGCCGACCTCTCAAATCCGTTTGCGCGCCAGTTTGTGTCGGCGACTGAATCGGGAATCGACAAGCTACCGGTTCGACGTGGAAATGTAATCCGACCGGTCGTGGCAACAGACTGTGACGCAGTTCACAGTTTTCTCGGGGCCCTCACTCTGCGTACATCTGAATTTCGGTGCCGACGGCATCGGCCATCGCCAGGGTCGCATCGAGATCCGGGTGCCGCAGCATGACGAAACCGTCGGACACCAGCGTTCTCAGCCAGTCGCGTCGCGGAGTCCCCGGTTGTGACAAGGTGCTCCAGACAACATGCTCGCCAAACCTCGACTGCAGCTCCTCGATGCCGTCAATTCGAGTGATTCGGCCAACACCGCGAGCCCGCTTGAATATTGTCGCAACGTTGTAACGCCGCCGGTACCGTTCAAGAATTTTTCCATGAGTCAACGCCTGTCCCCAGGCTTTGAAGACATCGAAATCACAGGCGTACTTCATTTGATCGACCTGGTGAGCGCCCGGCGGCCGTCCGCCAATTTCGCCAAACACGACCTCGCCGTCGGCTTTCCGGTACCACTCCATGTGAGTAAACCCGGTTCCGAAGTTGAGCGCCTTGATGACTTCGAATCCCATCTTCGTGCCACCGGCGAGATCCGGATGATCAACGTCGTGCAACGCGATCACCTGTGGGCTGATCCACTCATTGCTGCGCGCAATCAACGGGCGAGGACGATACCAGGCGATGTTGTAATAGGCGATCTCACCGTCGATCGTTATCGTATCGAACGTGTATTCTTCGCCGTCGATAAACTCTTCGATGCTGATTCTCGGTACGTGACGTAAGCGGGGCAATGCAGCCCGCAGCTCTTCGCGTGAGTTGACGCGATAGGTATCCGCCGATCCGGCACCGTCGATTGGCTTCAGAATCAGCGGAAAACCGATCGCATCTGCGGCTTCCCAGCAGCCTGCAACACTTTCCACGGCAACATGTCGTGGTGTTCGAATACCCGCCTTGTCCAGGGCAACTTTCATCGCTTCCTTGTCCCGGAATAAACGGGCGTGCTCGACGTCCATGCCTTTAACGCCGAAGTGCTCGCGTAGTTCGGCGGCAAGCATTACGCCTGGCTCCCAAAGGCACTCGATGCGATCCAGCTCCTGCCCCTTAAGCTTTTGTGTTAGCTCGGCAATCACATGGGGGCCGTCCCAAAGCGACGAGACCTGGATGTATTCCGACAGAGAACGGCGCACCAGCTCTGGCAAGCCACTGGCGTGCTGGTCGCCAACACCAAACACCCGGGCGCCCGATTCTCTTAGGCCCCGTGTAAACTCAGGCATATCCGCCGGATATCCGGGCGATATCATCAATACGTTCATCATTTCGGCGCCATTTCCATGAAATCAAGCAGGATGAGCTCGTCTCAAAGTAGAATAACACCCAAGACGAAACTGAATGGACCTCAATTGGCCAGGAAAAAGAAACTAAATATCTGCCTTGCGACGGCCGAATTTGCCCCGCTTGCCAAAACCGGCGGACTGGCCGATGTCAGCGCGGCATTGTCCGCCTACCTGCACACGGCCGGGCACGATGTTCGCGTTGTCATGCCGTTTTATTCGACGTTGAACCGCGGTGATCTCAAGTTTGATCCGGTCGATAATTTTCAGAATCTGACGGTGACGATCGGTCCCTGGGATGTTGAGTATTCGGTCTACCGAACTGTACTTCCAGGCTCCGGATTGCCGGTAAACCTTATCCGATGCCCTGCACTCTTTGACCGTGATGGCCTGTATACGTCGGGCAAGGATGAGCATCTGCGGTTCCTGCTGCTTTCACGCGCCGCGATTGAATTGTGTCAGCACATGCAATTTTCTCCGGATATATTCCATTGTCATGACTGGCACACCTCGACGATTCCCCTGTATCTGAAATCGAACTATGCCTGGGACAAGCTGTTCGCGAACACGCGGTCCGTACTGACCATCCACAACATTGGCTACCAGGGCCATTTTCCCGCCGAGATTCTTGCCGATATGACACTGGGACCGAACGTGGGGCATTTGCACCAGGACGACCTGTCCGGCGGCGTCATCAATTTCCTGAAGACGGGTATGCTGTACGCCGACTTGCTCACGACGGTCAGTCCAACTTACGCACGCGAAATTCAGGGAGCGGAATATGGCATGGGCCTCGACGCTGTCCTGCGCTCGCGCAGAGACTCGCTGATCGGCATTCTCAATGGCGTCGATGACGAAGAATGGAACCCGCAGACCGACAAACTCATTCCGCGTAATTTTTCGATGCAGAATCTCGCTGGCAAGAAAGCCTGCAAGAAGGAATTACTGAAAGAACTCGGCCTGAACAGCAATCCCGCCCGGCCCGTGATCGGTATCGTCAGCCGTTTTGTCAGCCAGAAAGGCTTCGACCTGATGGAAACCGTACTGCCCCGGCTATTGTCCCAGCGGGACTTCGCGATGGCAGTGCTCGGCAGCGGAGACACGCAGCTCGAAAAATTCTTCGACAACCTGCATCGAAGACTCCCGGACCGGGTCAGTTTCTTCCGCGGTTTTAACAACAAGCTCGCACACTGGATCGAGGCCGGAGCCGATATGTTCCTGATGCCGTCCCGTTACGAGCCTTGCGGCCTCAATCAAATGTACAGCCTCAAATACGGTACGGTTCCTATAGTTCGTGAAACTGGCGGACTGGCTGATTCGGTACAGCAGGTGAATCCCTCGAAGGGAACCGGAACCGGCATCCTGTTCCGCGACTACGATGCGGCTGGCCTCAACTGGGCCATCAACACGGCACTGGACCTGTACAAGGACCAGCCATTGTGGAAAGACATCATGCTCAACGGCATGGCCATGGACTTTTCCTGGCAACAACAAGGAGAACAGTACGTGAAGGTATTTCGCAAACTGTCAGGCAAATGAATATCATATTTGTCGAACCGTCGTTCCCACGCAATCAGCGCGAATTTGTTCGTGCACTTCACACAGCCGGTGCGAATGTCATCGGTATCGGCGAACGGCCAGTTGAATACCTGGACGACGAAGTAAAGGGCTGGCTGCACGACTATGTCCAGGTGCGCTCGGTCGTGCACGAACCTTCGATGCTCGACGCGGTTAAACAAATCCAGGGCAAAGTCTGGGTCGATCGTATTGAAGCGACGGTCGAGGCGCATATCATGCCGGTCGCCACGGTGCGCGAAGCGCGTGGAATTCCGGGGACGTCAACCAAAACGGCATTCCTGTGCCGCGACAAGCCGGCGATGAAAGAGGTACTGCGCAAGAACGGCATACCCTGC
>JAUHYO010000217.1 GCA_030426325.1 Gammaproteobacteria bacterium
TGCGGCGATACACAAAACGACAGCACAGGCGTCGCGCGTCGGGCTGCCTCTGACGTGCGCGTGATTGCCGAGGAACTACAGTTCGAGACTGATCGTGCCCGCATTGAGGCGGTTGGCACATCCGAGGCCCGCTATTCTGCCGATCTCCATGCACCAACATCCGGTGAGGTGGTGGCCGTTAAATTCGAGCCGGGCCAGAAGGTCAAAGCCGGCGACGTGCTGGTCGAACTCGACAGCCGCAAAGAAAAGCTGGCCGTCCGCGTGGCCGAACTCAAGTTGGAAGATGCCGAGCGGCTTTACGATCGATACCGCCGCTCGTCCGACAGCGGCGCGGTTCTGCCGACAACGCTGGATGCGGCTCGGACCGCGGCGGAAACGGCTCGCGTCGAACTTGAGCAGGCGCGTATTGCCCTGGAAGATCGCACCATCGTGGCCGTCTTCGATGGCTATGTCGGCAGCACCCAGGTCGACCCTGGCGATCGAGTCGGAACCGACACGCTGATCACAACACTCGACGACCGAAGCGCAATGTTTATCAGCTTCGAAGTTCCTGAGGCTTTCATCAGCGACCTGCGAATTGGTGACACGGTACAGCTGGAGACCTGGAACAACCAGAAACCCGTTGGCGCTGGCGAGATCATCGACATCGGCAGTCGCATCGACCCACAAAACCGAACCTTCGTTGCGCGAGCGCGGATACCCAATGACGACGATGCGCTCCGCCCCGGAATGAGTTTCCGGGTACGCGCCGATGTGCAGGGCAACCTCTACCCGGTCGTTTCCGCAACCGGCGTTCACTGGGGTGCGGATGGCGCCTACGTTTGGTCCGTTGCCGATGGAGTCGCGACCCGCGTGCCGGTCAATGTTGTGCAGCGCCGCGAGGGCCGCGTACTGGTTGACGGCAACCTGAAGCCGGGTGATATCGTGGTTATCGAAGGTACGCAGCGCATGCGCGATGGAGCCCCGGTTAGCTACGACGTGCAGCGCTTCGTCAGGGGCGAGAAAGGCGACGCGATGCCGATGGGTGCCGACCCCGTCGACGTGCCGACGAGCTAGAATCATGAATCAGCTTGATCGCAATGACTTGCCCAGTGTCAGTGTCCGGAGGCCGGTGCTGGTACTGGTCGTCAACCTGCTTGTCGTTCTTGCCGGCATCGCCGCATTGCTCGCGGTAGAGATCCGGGAACTGCCGGACGTCGACCGGCCGGTAGTTACCGTCCGCGCCACGTACCCGGGCGCGTCGCCCGAAACAATGGATACCGAGGTCGTCAGCCTGCTGGAAGGCGCCGTCGCGCGTGTCTCGGGTATTCAAACGTTGCGATCGGCATCGGAGGAGAACAGCGGCCGAATCTTTATTGAGTTTCGTCCCGGCGTCGATCTCGACACAGCCGCAGCCGATGTGCGCGAGGCGGTCAGTCGCGTGACACGCCGATTGCCGGAGCGCGTTGAACAAGTTCTCGTGGTTAAAGCCGACGACGATGCAGAAGCCGTGGTCAACGTCGCAGTCTACAGCGACACACTACCTATGGAAGACCTGACGCGTCTCGTTGAGCGCGAGTTGGTGCCGCTCTTTATTTCTATCACTGGTGTTGCCGACGTCCAACTATCCGGGGACCGACGCCGCATGTTGCACGTCGCTGTCGACCCGCTTCGCCTGACCAGTTTCGGCCTCTCGATATCCGAAGTCACTGCAGCACTCAGACAGGCACCTTTTGATGTGCCAGCAGGAAGCTTCCGTTCTCTGGATCAACAGCTGATGGTCCGGGCCGACGCGACAGTCGTCAATGAAGAGGAAATCGGCAACATTGTCATTCGAAATTCGGTTCGAATGCGCGACGTAGCCAACATCTACTTTGGACCTGAAGACACCGACAACATAACCCGGCTGGATGGCCGACCCGTTCTCGGCATGGGCATCATTCGCCAGGCACGGTCGAACACGATTGAAATCTCGGCGGGCGTGAACGCCGTCGTCGACCGCATCAATGAGGACAACAATGATTTTCACCTGGTGATCACCGACGATCAGGCAACATTCATCAGCAGCTCCGTTGCACAAGTGCTTATGACGCTGATGATGTCGATAGCCATCGTTATAGCAACCATCTGGTTGTTCCTCGGCAGCTTGCGCGCCACGCTGGTTCCGGCCGTCGCGATTCCGGTCGCGCTGATCGGGACTGTCGCCGCTATCTGGTTGCTGGGATTCTCGATCAACATTCTTACCTTGCTCGCCCTGGTGCTTGCGACAGGACTGGTCGTCGATGACGCGATCGTCGTACTGGAGAATATTCAACGACAACGTGCAGAGGGAATGCGAAGTCGTGCCGCAGCGGTCATTGGCACGCGGCAGGTATTCTTCGCCGTTATCGCGACCACCGCTGTATTGATTTCCGTATTCATTCCGATTGCCTTCCTGCCGAGCACGGCTGGCCGGCTATTCCGCGAGTTCGGCCTGGTACTGGCCTCGGCCGTCGTGATATCCAGTTTTGTCGCGTTGTCGCTGGTTCCGGCCGCAGCGGTGCGGCTCCTCAGAAGCGGCGAGGATGTCAGCGGGGACAATTTCCTGACACGCATTGGCGGCCGTTTTGCAGCCGGTTACAAAGGCCTGCTGTCGTGGCTGCTTGACCGGCCCTGGCTCGGTATCGGTGTTGCGCTGGCGTTCGCAGCTTCCGCCGGCATCGCGTATCAGTCGCTTGACCGCGAGCTGGTGCCACCCGAGGATCGCGGGCTGATTCGGGTTTTCGCCTCCGGTCCGGAAGGTGTCGGGATTAACTTCATGGATCGACAAACTGAAACAATCGAGGACATCCTGCAACCCTATGTCGACAGTGGCGAAGCAACTTCGATTTACAGCGTCATAGGTCAGTGGGACCCCCACAGAACATTTATTTCTTTGCCGCTCGCTGACTGGAGCGAACGCGAGCGCAATCAACAGGTGATTATTGACGAGCTTCGTGGCCCGCTTGGCAAGATTCCCGGCGTCCGTGCCAACGCGTCCAGTGGCAACAGCCTGAACCTGCGAACCTGGGGAGGCGGGCTGAATGTTGCGCTACTGGGCAATGATTACGACAGCATTTTCGAATCATCGAAAGCTTTTGTCGCTGCCATCGAAAGTCGTTTGCCACACATGGAAAGCCCGCAAATATCGTTCGATCCGACGCAGCCGCAATTGTCGGTCGAGATCGACCGTCAGCGTGCCGCGGACCTTGGCGTCGACCTGACCGAGCTCGCCGCAATGCTTCGGGCCATGATTAATGGCGACGAGCTGATCGACCTGAACGTCGACGACCAGGCAATCCCGATTCTGCTTCAGTCGGCCGGCGGCGAAATTAACGACCCGTCGGACCTGGTCAATCTCTATGTCAGCGCCAGTGACGGCGAGTTGGTGCCTTTATCCAGCCTTGTCACACTCAAAGAAGAAGGCATTGCGACTCAACTCGATCGTCAAAGCCAGCGGCGCGCCATTCAGATCAATATGGACCTGGCCGAATCCTACCCCCTGCAAACCGCCGTCGACGAACTGGACGCCTTGGGCAATGAAGTTCTGCCGGCCGACATTTCCCTGATGTTTTTGGGCGAGGCAGCGACACTCGAACAAACTTCACAGGAAGTTGCCTTTACCTACGTCATCGCGATTCTTGTCATCTTCCTCGTACTCGCAGCCCAGTTTGAGGGTTTCACCAGCGCCCTGGTCGTCACGCTGATCGTACCGTTTGGCGTTGCGGCGGCCGTTTTCGCGTTGTTGCTGACCGGCACGTCCCTGAATATCTACTCTCAGATTGGTCTTGTCTTGCTGATCGGCCTGATGGCCAAGAACAGCGTACTGGTTGTCGAGTTCGCCGACCAGCTGCGAGACCGTGGCCGCGATGTTAGAGAAGCCATTGAGCAAGGCGCCGAGCGGCGCTTGCGCCCGGTCATGATGACTCTGGTATCCACCGTACTCGGCGGCCTGCCACTGATCCTCGGTAGCGGCGCCGGTGCGGAAGCGCGCCACGCCATCGGTTGGGTCGTTTTCGGTGGCCTTGGAATTTCCGCCGTATTTACGCTGTTTTTGACGCCGGTGCTGTACCTGTTAATCGCGCGATACTCGACTGCGCGGGCGGTAGAATCCAGTCGACTCGCCGAAGAACTGGAGCAGGCAGAAGGCCTGCAATACTGAGAACATGCAAGATGCGCTCATCTATATCGATCCGGGCCATCGGGTAAACCTGCAAAACCAGATCCGGCAGAAGTTTGTCGATGGCATTATCAACGGGGCGTTCCCGCCCGGCATGAAGTTGCCATCAAGTCGCAAACTGGCCAGGCAACTGGATGTTGCACGCAACACCGTCGTTGCCGCTTATCAGCAGCTGATCGCCGACGGCTACCTCATCAGCCGGGCGCGCAGCGGCATCTTCGTCAACGAACAAATTCTCGAATCCCGAGTCGGCGCCGGTGGTCGAGGTCACAGCGCTCGTCGCGCCCACTCAGCGCTCTGGTCACAAAACGCAAAAGCTGAACCTGCGCGGCAAGCCAACGTTCACGACCTGCCGAACTGGAGTCGCTATCCCTATCCTTTTGTTGACGGCAAGTTCGACACTTCGCTATTTCCGCTCGCGGAGTGGCGAGAAGCGACACGGCTGTCACTCGGGGTTGCCGATGTGGCCGACTGGTCATCGGGCAGTGGCGACGCCGACGATCCGATGCTGCTGGAGGAAATCCGCACCAAGATCCTGACTCGACGTGGCATCCAGGCACGACCCGAACAAATACTGGTGACGATGGGAACGCAAAACAGCCTGTTCCTGATCAGCCAGTTGCTGACCGAAAACAGCATCCGGATCGCGATCGAAGAACCAGGCAATTCAACAGTACGAAACCTGTTCGCGCGGCGAGGGGCTACTACCGTGCCCCAGCCCGTTGACGATGCCGGACTGGTCATCGACGAATCTCTCAGGGACTGCGGCGTCATCTACGTTACGCCGAGTCACCAGATACCCACCGCGGTTGCCATGTCGCTGGACCGGCGGGAAGCGCTGATGGACCTGGCACGCCAGAATGATCTCGTCATCATCGAAGATGACTATGAGTGTGAAACCAGCTACATGGATCACCCGCTACCGGCGTTGCGCAGCATGGATACCGACGGGCGGGTGATCTACGTGGCCAGCTTTTCAAACGTCCTGGGACCCGGCATGCGCCTGGGTTTCATCGTGGCGAACTCCGATTTTTTGCAACGCGCACGCGAACTGCGGGCGCAAACGCTCGGCCATCCACCACTCTACAACCAACGCGCGGCAGCCTATTTTTTGTCGCTCGGCCACTACGACTCCCTGATGCTCCGACTGGGAAGAACATTGCGTGAGCGACGCAGCAAACTGCGCAGCGCCCTGAATAATGTTCGCGGCATACCGCTCGAAATTTCACCGGAAGTTGGCGGAACGACCTACTGGGTCCGAACCCCGGCTGATTTTGATGTGGCTAACCTTGCATCCGAGGCAGAACGTCACGGCATCCTGATCGAACCGGTCAATCACTACTATGCGGTCAAAGAGAATGCCGAGAATTGTTTCCGCATGGGCGTGACCAGCCTGAGTGTCGACAAGATTCGTCCCGGCGTCGAACGGCTCATGGAACTCGTGCGTGAACTGGTGAAGGGCCAGGTCGAACACCTGTCAACATCGTCCGGCAAGTGGCTGACGGCAGACAACCTCGTTCGAACGATGTCCGACGCTACCCTGCTCTACCGCGAGGTCAACGGCTGGCCGTGCACCATCATTTATCACGCCGACGGAACAATGAGCGGCCGACGCGGCTTCGCCAACGAAGACTCGGACTCCGGACGCTGGCGCGTCGACGGCGATCGCTTCTACCGGAAA
>JAUHYO010000218.1 GCA_030426325.1 Gammaproteobacteria bacterium
GCACATGTTGACGACCGGACTGGTCGCCGAATTCGAAGAAGGAGTGATCCACGTTCGCACTGGCAACTAGCTGGCGGCGCGGCCTGGTTGTCGCGCTGCTGCTGTTTTCGGTGGTCTCTGTGGCCGCCGACGGCCCGCCTGCGTCCTATGCCGGTCGGTCGGTCGCCGATGTGATCGACGAGTTTCGGGAGCGCGGCCTGGAGTTTGCCTACAGCACGATACTGGTAACCCCCGACCTGGTCGTTCTTGCTGAACCCACCGCGACGTCACCGCTTGAAATCGTGCGGCAAATTCTCGGCCCGCACGGGCTTACGATCCGGACGGACTCTGGCGTTTACCTGGTGGTGCGTGATGCAAAGGGCGTGCGAAGTGCTACCGATGGCGCTGAGCAACAGGGCGCCGCCGAGACCGACGACCGTCCGATGGAATCCGTCATAGTATCGGCGAGCCGCTATTCCATTTCCCGCGATATCGCCGCTTCGAAATCCTCCTTTGATCAACGCACCATTCAGAACCTGCCGGACATCGGAGAAGACCCGATTCGCGCGGCGCAGCGCCTGCCCGGTGCGGCCGCGAGCGGCGCATCGGCCGTCGCTCACTTCCGCGGTGGTGAGGCAGGCGACATCGGCATCATGCTGAACGGTCAGTGGCTGTTTGATCCGTTTCATATTCGCGACTACCAGAATATTTTCAGTGCGATCGATGCGCGGGCAATCGAGGGTATTGAGGTATACACCGGTGGTTTCCCGGTGCGCTACGGAGACCGCATGAGCGGGTTGGTGTTAATGGATTCGATCGAGTCCGAAGACAGCCGCCATAATGAAATCGGTCTGAGTGTTTTCAATACGTCGTTGCTGACGTCGGGTACCAGTGGCAAAATGCGCTGGCTGGTCTCTGCCAGACGCGGCAATCTCGACCTGGTCATCAAGCCTGCTTACGGTCAGCCATCCTATTTTGATGTGTTCGGTGAATTTAGCTATGACCTGACGCCGCGCACGCGCTTATCGTTCAACGCGCTTTACGCCGATGACGCAATCGAACTGATCCTGGAAGAAGAGCCGTCCGAGCGCGACCAGGTGAGCAGCGATACCCGGAACGCTCAGTTCTGGGTGCGTCTTGACAGCCGCTGGTCAGAAACCCTGTCCAGCACGATAGTGCTGTCGTCGGTGGACTATTCGAATCGACGAAGTGGCTTCGCGAACGACGCCGAAAAAATGGTAGCGACCGTCGAGGACAATCGGGAAATCAAGCAGACCGGGTTTCGGCAGGACTGGCTCTGGAACCCGAACGACCGGCACTGGACGCAGTGGGGTATCAGCGCCACGGTGAGTGATGCGAGTTACGCCTACACCGGCAATGCTGAGTACTTTGGCATTCTCGCACTTTATGAAAATCAGCCAGAGAGCCTGAGTCGAGCTGCAACGGCGAGTCCTGAAGGTGGCAGTTATGCCGTGTATTTTTCAGATCGATGGCGGTTGGACGAGAAGTCCACGCTTGAATGGGGGCTGCGTTGGGACGACCAGACCTACACGGGACTCAGTTCCGATTCACAGCTCAGTCCGCGCCTGAGTTATTTGCACAGGCTTCGCGAGAAAACCGATTTGCGGGTCAGCATCGGTCGCTATTACCAATCGCAGCCCATACAGTCGCTCCAGGTTGAGGATGGCGTTACGAACTTCTGGCCGGCGCAGCGAGCCGATCACGTTGTGCTCGGGCTGCAACACCTGTTCGCAAACGAAATGTCGATGCGACTGGAGATGTTTTACAAGGACATCTCGCGCGTGCGCCCACGATTCGAAAACCTGTTCGATCCGCTTGGCCTGATGCCGGAGTTGCAACCGGATCGCGTGCGCCTGGCGCCAGCCAGCGCGCGTTCACGCGGCGTCGAGCTGTCTGTCGATCAACGGCTCGGGCAGTTTGGCTGGTGGGCGTCGTACACCTGGTCCAACGTGACGGATGAGATTGACGGTGTCGACCAGCGTCGCAGCTGGGACCAGGCGCATGCCGTTCAGGCCGGAGTCGACTGGAAAAGCGAACATTGGGATTTCTCGGCAGCAACCAGCGTGCATACGGGTTGGCCGACGACGGAGCTCGCTTTCAATACCGACGGCAAAGTGAGTCCCGGGCCACGAAACGCGTCGCGCCACGGCACGTTTGCGACACTCGATATGCGCCTGAGCCGGCGATTCGACGTCCGGCGAGGAAGCCTGCTGGTATTCATCGAAATCTCGAATATCCTCAACCGCCGAAACCAGTGCTGTATCGACTGGGATATCGCCGAGGACGCCGGCGGCGAGGATGTCCTCGAACGCGGGCAGGACTACTGGATGCCCCTGGTACCGGCGATCGGCATTCTCTGGGAGTTCTAGATTCACCCAGACGCCTGCGACGTCTTGAGCGCGTTGGCGGCGCGCTGGTAGACGGCAATGTGTGTCGCCGCATCTATTTCACCGGGCTCGATGAATCCGGCGGCACGGCGGCAGGCCGACTGGCTGATAGGGCTTCGGTCCGCATCTATCGAAACGTCGTTCGTCAGCACGAAAGGCACCGATTGCGTGAGTGTCGCGAGCAGCCCGGCAGCGCGCGAGGCGCGGTCATGGACATGCAGCACATCGACGCGCGGCATCAGGCAATAAGCGGTCACCGCCGACCGGACGACCGGGCCAACCGTCAGGTTTTCGATGAGATCGAGTCTCTTTGCAAGTGCCACGTTTCTGACCAGAACATATTGATCAACCCCGCGTCGCTGCAGGGCCTCAATCAGCCCAACAAAATGCTCGCCAGCGCCATTGAACGATTCCGCAAGATTGATATGACCCACGTACATGCGCCGCGCCCGCCATCAAAAAGGGATTTCCTGTCAGGTTAGACGGGTGATTGCCGCTGTTTCGGTCGCAGGCACTTCGAAAAAGTCTCTCGCAGGCGTCGGCCCTGCTTACTATCGGGTGAGATAGAACGTAATGGTTGTTACGACGCGAACGTCTTTCTCTATTTTCATCGTATCGCTGTAGCTTTCGCCGACATCGCGGATGATAAAGCCGCCCTGGCGTGCGTCGCGAATACCACCGACTTCAACGCCAGCATTTTCTGCAAACTCGTTTGCGGCAAGTCGCGCGTTCATTGTGGCTTCTTTCAACATGTCGGGTTTGATGTCGTTCAGGCTGGTGAAATAATAGGACGGGCTGTTATTCCGGATGTCGACACCGAGCGCAATGAGCTCATTGAGTTTGGCGCGCGCCTCGGATACGAGCTGGACATTGCTCGTTTCAACTTCGATGGAGCCGGTCAGGATGAACTTTTCTTCAACGAGTTCCTGGTTCTCATCCCGGAACTCCTGGCGGCCATAGTTCACCACGCCCGGCTTGATATCCGCCTGGTCGAACCCGCTTTCCAGCAGCAGCGACACGATCTTCGCCTGATCCGCTTTCGAAGCCGCATACAATTCAGGAATGGCATTCTTGTCCTGTCCGTCGACAGTGTATTGGATCTGCCAATAGGCCCTGTCTGACTTGACGCGCCGCTCGGCCAGGCCTTTGACTTCCGCTGTGTTGATGCCGACTTTCGAGTTGTACATCGTCTGCCCGATGAAGTAGCCGCCCATCGCAATGCCCACTGAGACAAGAAACGCGGGTAGCAGGGTCGAAGCAGTTTTCGAGTCGGTCATGGTTTAATCCTCAGTAATTTCAACGGGCACATTGAAAAACGCTATTTGCCCGGAAACGCCAATTGTATGTTCATACTGAAATCGCAACGTACTCTTGCCTTTGATTCTATATCGAATCGGAAACTCGAGTACCACCGGCACATCGGGCGGCAGTGTCACCGATCCGGTCCAGCGTATGTCGCGACGATTCGCCGACGCGACCCATTCGGACGCCTCGGCACTGTTCGGTTCGCTGGTGTCCTCAAGCTTGTACGGAGTCAGGCGGAATCCCATTGGCGCGGTGATTTCGAGTTTGTCGCCAAACTCACGGGGAAAGATGATCTCGGTGATTTCGTGTTCTGATTCGACCCCCGATAAAGTCACCGTCACCCGGATCCTGCCCGACAGAATCTCTGATGTGACAGCAGGGCGGACACCGGTCGAGTCGCTTGCGCCGATAATCACCCACGCCGCATAGGCAACGAATATCAGCAGGAGTACGCCAACGGCCGCGAGAATCGTTCTTAGCACGGCGAATGCCTCACGAGTTCTGCGCTCTACTGCTGCGATTCCGGATCGCCGATGACGATGCGACCCAGTTGCGAAATCGGGATCTTGCTCAAGTAACTGATCGATGGCTTTTTTAGTACGGCAAGAAAGCCATCGGGCGACTCTTCGAGCCAGATGACCTCCCACCGTTCGTTGCCGAATTCGTTTAATTGTGCCTGCAGGTCTTCCGGAGAGCGGAAGGCGAGGTTCACAACCTTGTATTCCCAGTCGCCAATATTCTCCAGGTCTTCTGCGGCCCAGTCGACGGGGACGCCGACTTTGTCCTTTAGCAATTCGTCATATTTATTCTGCAATTCTTCCAGTGCTCGTTGGGCAGCGGATGGTTCGGCCGAGTCGTTTTCGCAGCCTGTGACGAACAAGGCGGTCAGAAGGGTGGTAACCAGGACAGAAATACGTTTTTCGGGATTCACGTCGTTCATTTTAACAGTCCGAGGCGTTCCAGTTGCGATTTGAATTTCGCCGGGTCGTCCGGGGTTATAACGACGGTCTTCGCTGCAAGCCGCAAGATAACGGCATTGCGGGGCTCCGTCGCGAAGGCTCGATAGGAGCCGAGCTCTCTGTTCCAGAATTTACCCGCGTAACAAAACAAGCCGCCGTTACCGAATGTGCGTGCCGATCGCTTCATTGCATCAGGATTGATTTCAACGCCTTTCAAGTCGCCAAGGTCCACCACTGACTTCCAGCCTAGCCGTCTCACCAGCAGCATGCCCGTCGCAAGCTCGTAGCCACGAATCATGAAGAACGCGGAAATGACAAGAATCAGGAGCGGCAATACGACCATGCTGCCAAGCCACACGAGTCCGCTGCCAGAATTCATCGAGATGCCAATGGCTGCGATTCCGATCAGGACGCCGCTGGTTAGTGTCGTCACAAGCCGCAGGGAAACGCTCCAGGGCGCCCTGAAAACCATGCTCGGTGTTTTCATGTCAGCACGTTCCTCGTCAGTTGGCGGTCAGACCGGTCATCGCCTTTCGTAGGTTCGAATGGCCTGACCTTCATCAATCCCTAGCCGGCGCTTGGCGAGCAAGGCCGCGGCAATGATTGCGCCAAGCCAGAATATCAGGTCGACGAGCCGGAGGCCGGAGAGAACCCAGTTCACCAGCGAAACCATTCGACCGCCGTTGAACAGATCGGTGACCGGTATTCGATCCAGCTTCACCGTGTAAAGCGCAATCGTAAAGAATTTTGCGACAGGGTAGCTGATGGCTGCGATTAGCGATGCCACAACGGTGAAGTCCGTGCTTATGCCGCGGCCAAGGTATTGCATGGTCAGGCCGATGGCCGCGCCAATAGCGATGACCAGGACGCTGACAGGATCGCCTCCCACGATAAGCGCGGTAACCGCATAGATGCCAGATCCCAGGATCATCGTGATGACGCCCGACACCATGGCGACGCCCAGGGACTGCTCTTTGAGAAGCGCTTCGGCGAGTTCGATATTGCGTTGTTTTTCTTCTGGTTCCACGGTCTTTCCCTCAAGGTTGCTTCGGGGTCTCGGCGATCAACAATGCAGTGCCTGGATTCTACCTGTGATCGGCAATCGTGAAGATATGCAACCAAATAGTTGCATATCTGGATTCCGTATGCTCTACTTGCTGCCCTGATTCCAGTTCTAATCCTGTGAGGTCAACG
>JAUHYO010000219.1 GCA_030426325.1 Gammaproteobacteria bacterium
TGCACCGCGATCCTCTTTGGGAGCGTACTCGGCGGGCAGGGCGTTGAAGAGAAAACCCGAGAGACCCGCGACTGCCAGAAAGCCGGCGATGACGATGAGCCTGAATCTCAATGCCCAGCTTAATACGCGGCCATAGCTGGCCGAGAAACGCTCAAACAAGTTATCGACGCGGGTGTGAAAGTTGCTCTTGTCGGCTTTTCTTAACACCTTCGACGCAATCATTGCGCAAAGCGTAATCGATACAAAAGTTGAAAAGGAAACAGCGGCAGCCATCGTAATCGCAAACTCGGAAAACAGGCGACCGAGATCGCCTTCCAGGAATGTAATCGGGACAAACACTGCAACCAGGACAATGGTCGTTGCAATGACGGCAAAACTGACCTGACGCGTGCCGTAGTAGGCGGCTGACAAGGGTGGTTCGCTGTTTTCAATTCGTCGATAAATATTCTCGAGAACGACGATGGCGTCATCCACCACCAGCCCTATCGCCAGTACCAGCGCGAGCAAGGTCAGCATGTTGATCGAGAATCCAAACAGGTTGAGCACGATAAACGTCGCGACCAACGATACGGGAACGGTCACGGCCGGGACGAGCATTGCTCGCCAGCTGCCCAGAAACAGGTAAATCACACCAACTACAAGAAACATCGCAATCGCCAGCGTTTTGTATACTTCAGCGATTGCGCCACGAATAAAAACGGATGTATCGAATGCGCTGATAATCTGCGTTCCCGGAGGCAGATTGGGACCCAGTCGCTTCGCGAGATCAATCGCACTTTGTGCGACTTCGATGGTATTGCCTTTCGATTGTTTGACGATTCCGAGCCCGACCATCGGCACGCCGTTGCCGCGGAAAAAAGTGCGTGATTCTATTGCCTCTTGTTTAACTCGTGCCACATCCCCCAGGCGGACAAGGTAATTGTCTCTCTTCGCGATGACCAGATTCTCAAAATCGTCCGGCGTGTGATAGCCGCGTTCGATCCGCGCTGTGAACTGCACTTCTTCCGATTCTATATTGCCCGCCGGCAGTTCGACGTTTTCGGCTCTCAGTGCTGTCTCGATGTCCTGCACGGTCAATCCACGTGCCGCCAGCTTGTTGCGGTCGAGCCAGACTCGCATCGAGTATTCCAGGCCGCCGCCGATCTGGACTCTTGCGACGCCGGGCAAAACGGAAAAGCGGTCTTGCAAGTATCGCTTGCCGTAGTCGGTCAGTTCGAGCAAGTTCATATTGTCGCTGACCAAATTGAACCACAGGATGACGTCATCGCTGGAGTCAGCTTTTTGAATATCTGGCGGATCTGCTTCTTCCGGCAAATCGTCGGCGATACCAGAGACTCGATCGCGGACATCGTTCGCTGCCGCTTCGACGTCGCGCCCGACGTCAAATTCGATATTGATTCTTGAGCGCCCGTCCGATGAGGTCGAGGACACAAACTTGATACCCTCGATACCGGATATTCTGTCTTCGATTACCTCGGTTATACGCGTTTCGACAACATTGGCAGCCGCACCAGGATAGCTGGTATCGATCGAGATAACGGGTGGGTCAATGTCCGGATACTCCCGCAACGAGAGCTTGGTGAACGACACCAAACCGAATGCGATTAAGAGCAGCGACAACACCGAGGCGAAGACCGGTCGCGTGACCGAGAGGTCCGATAGGATCATGTTATTGCCCGTTGGGGATGGGTTGCTGGCTCAATAATTCGCTTAGCGTTTCATCGTCAGATTGTTCCGCCCGAATGATGACCTCCGCCCCGTCACGAATCTTGATAATGCCGTGGACGACGACTTTGTCACCGGCACTGAGGCCGGACAGAACTTCAATCGTGCCGGGCTTTCGGGCACCGATCTCGATACTCGTCTGGCGGGCAATAGTTTTGCCCTGATCCTGTGTAACCACATAAACGAAATTCTTGTCGGCGCGTTTAACCAAAGCCTCTTCCGGCATCACCAGCGTCTCGCGCGGATTCTTGTAGAGATCGATACTCATCAATAATCCGGGCTTCACGGCGCCATCCGTATTCGGAATGATGGCGCGTACTGTGACGGTGCGCGTTATTGGATCAACTCGGGAGTTGACAGTGGTGACGATGCCTTCAAACTGGCGCGGACCAAACGCTTCGATGGTCCCACGAATCGGCAAGCCCGGTTTGAGCGCTTCCAGAAACACGGAGGGCACATTGAAATCGACTTTGATCTGACTGATATCATCAATCGTCGTTATCTGGTCACCAGGCTGCACCAGTGCTCCCACGCTGACTTGCCGCAGACCCAGGACACCGTCAAACGGCGCGCTTATTTCATAGCTGGCCAAACTGGCTTCAAGAGACTCGGTTATCGCCTGAGCCTGGGTCAACTGCGCAAACAACTCATCCAGTCTGGCCTTGGGCAAGGCACTATCGCCTTTGAGTTCCTGTGCTCTGCGGTATGCAATGAGCGCTTCATCGGCTACGGCCTGAGAGGCCCGCAGCTCCGCCTCTTCCTGGTTCTTATCGAGCGTTACCAGCAGGTCGCCTTGCCGGACCTCCTGACCGTCGTCAAAATGGATCGCCGCGACTTTCTCGGATCGGTCGACCGTAATGAATACCGACTCGTTTGCTTTCGTGGTACCCAATGCCTCAACCTGATCAGATAGCGCACCGCCGACAACTGAGGCGACAATGACAGCCGTTGGTTTTCCTGCACGCTCACCTTGTCCGAACGTCTGGTCACTGCAGACCAGCAGAAATACAGAAAAACACAACGTCAGAATTCTTGTCATCGGGTTATACCTTGAATTGATTAGGCAGCTTGCTGCCATGCAAATTTTTGGAACGGCTTGTCTACCGGCGTATTGGCGAGATGGTTGGTGTAATTCGACATCACCTTTTGAGCAACACCGAGTATCACTTCGAGAATTTGCCGCTTGCTGAAGCCGGCATCGAGAAACGCCTGTACCGCGTCGTCATCGACGATTCCGCGATTGCGGACTACGTTTAACGTAAACAAACGTAGCGCCTCCAAACGGGCATTTGGCAGTGGGGTTTCATTACGAAGCGCATCCGAGATATCGTCGTTCACATTCATGCTCTTTGCAATGGCAGTATGAGCCGGGACGCAATAATGGCAGACGTTAATCGTTTGCCAGACCACGGTGATCTCATCCTTGTCGAAGCTGGATTGTGTGAACAGTTCGCCAACTTTCAGATAAGCCTCCAAGAGCCCTGGCGCTTCGGCCATTACCGCGTACAGTCCCGGGATCATTCCGGTGGTCTTTTTCGCATCAGCCAGCAATGGCCTGGCGACGTCGGGGGCAGTGTTTTCGGTGTGCAATGTAAAGTCAGTCATGGTGGTCTCCGTCGAATATGCGACTATAGTTTAGAATGATCGGTATAGACTATCGTTTACTGTACCGATCAGTCAACACAAATCGAAAAGAGTTTTCGCATCGAGTTCGACAATGTCACTGTAACAGCATAATAAATAGAAAGAAATTATGGGATTCCGGTGTTCAAAGATCTGCAGAAAACCCTGCGGACCGGTGTCTATAGTGTATATCAAATGGTATAAACATGGTGTAAGATTGACAATCAAGGTGGTAGGAGGGAACAACAGTGCCCTGGGAAAAATCATTTGACGAAGACTTGGCGGTCGAAAACGCCATGCAGGTGTTCTGGAAGAAGGGTTTTGATTCGGCGTCGATCTCTGACCTGATCGAAGGCACGGGAATCAATCGCGGCAGTCTTTACAACGCCTTTGGCGGCAAACAGTCGCTATTCGTCAAGGCGCTGCTTAAGTACGACGCCGATCGCCAGGCGATGTTGGCCCGGCTGGAAGCATTGGACGACCCGAAAAAAGCGATTTCGGCATTCTTTGACTCGATCGTCGCCAATACCGTGGCTGACGAGCAGCACAAAGGCTGTTTCATGTTCAACACTGCCCTGGATATTTCCGCGCACGACAACGAAGTCAGGCAAATCGTCACCAATGGCGTATCGGAAATCGAGGCATTTCTTCGACGTTGCATCGAAGTTGGGCAAGCTCGGGGTGATATTCGTTCGAGTATGGATGCCAAGGCAACAGCCAAGAGCCTATTGGCAATGATTGTGGCGATCAGGGTTTTGGGCCGGGGTGTGTTTGCCGAAGCCGCGCTGCAGGAAATCGCCGACCAGGCCAAGCGGCTTATCGAATAGCGATCGTCGTTTCCACTAAAGAACAAGAAGGACTGGCAATGACAATTCTTGACGAACTGTCATTGCCAGTATTGCTGCAACTGCAGCGCATTATGCGCCTGGAGAGGTCGTTGCAGAGGTCAGGAGAAGAAGGCGCCAGGAACCGGGTCGAGTCCGAGTGCATTTCGAAGCACTGCCCAGTGCATGGCTTCGTCGGCGAGAATGCTGGCGGCGGCGGCCGATAGGTCCCGGTTTCCGAACAACGGAATCGCACCGGCGTAGGCGCTGACAGCCCCTCGTTCGAGCCCGGCGGCAAACTGCAGGACATCCGATTGGGCTTTGAGTTTTTCGACGGGGAATTGGTACTCGCTACGGGCATGTACATCAGTGCCGCCGAGGCTGCGAACCGCCTTGGCCAGCGCGTCGATGTGTTCCTTGTGGTGTCCCTGGAATGCAACCGCCACTTTCAGGACGCCAGGTTCCAACAATCCGCTTTCGGCGCCAAGCTGGTAGGCCGCGACGGCCTCGTGCTCTGCGGCGATAGCAGTGTTGAGGATGCGAATATCCTGTTCAACAGCGTCATCGGACGTTCCCGCTGCCAGGGCGGTTGAGCGTCCGCCGAGCATGGCGACGGCGACGCCGGAGAAAGTCAATGCGCCGGCATTGGTCATGAATCGCCGACGGGTCTGTTGTGCGGTATTCAGCAGCAAGGCTGGGGTTTGTTGCTTGTCGTTGGTGGGCATGATGATTTCCTTTAGCTTGTCAGCCGCTGAAGCGGCACACCGTGATATCCGGTCTTGCCCCCAAGATGCACGAGCAGGCCATAGGTTCCCGTTCGGTCGACAATTTTTCATCGGTATCGACTCGAAACAACTATTGCAATTCCTGGGGTGCATCGTTATGCTGAAATGAGTTTCGAGTCGATACAGAAGGCATAAGCTCATGAAACGCTTTATTTCGAATCAATGTTGATGAGACCTGCACCGGAGTTGGACGTAAGCGCCTGGCTCAATACCGACGGGCCAATAAGTTTGGCGTCGTTACGCGGGCGAGTGGTGCTGATCGAAGCTTTTCAGATGTTGTGCCCGGGCTGCGTCTCACACAGTTTGCCCCAGGCAAAGCGAGTCGCAGCCTATTTTCGCCCGTCCGACCTCATTGTTCTTGGGTTACACACGGTCTTCGAGCACAAAGACGTGCAGGGAACGGAGGCGGCGCTTCGAGCGTTTCTACACGAGTACAGAATCGATTTCCCGGTCGGGATTGACCGTCAAATGGGGGAGGCTCGAATCCCCAGTACCATGTCGGAATATCAGATGGAGGGTACGCCGACAACGATACTGATTGACGCCGAAGGACTCCTGCGCAAGCAGTTTTTTGGCCGCGAAGAAGACCTGGTACTCGGTGCCCAGATCAGCGAACTGATCGCCGAAAATGATCCTGCGAACCGGGTCACTGTCGGTACATCGTCTATTTCCGGCAATTGCGATGAAAACGGGTGCCCGGTTCCGAAATGACAGCTGCGGGAAAGACCTGACGAGTTCAACGGCATCAATCTATGGCAGGCTAGCTTCGGCCAAAATACATATCTGCGCCTGTCAGGAACATCTGGATTGCAATAGCAACGAGAATCATGCCCATGAG
>JAUHYO010000220.1 GCA_030426325.1 Gammaproteobacteria bacterium
GCCCAGGGCACCTGCCCGCCCTTGATGCTCAGGATCAGCACGCCCATCGTCGCCAGCAGTACCGCCAGCCCCTGAAAACGGCGCAAGCGTTCGCCAAACAGTACGACGCCGGCAAGCATGCTGGTCAGAGGGTTGATGTAATACCCCAGGCTGGCTTCAAAAATGCGGTCGTCCTGGATTGCCCAGATATAAATGAACCAGTTGATGCCGATCACACATGCCGACAGGGACAACCACGCCAGCATCGACTTGTGTGTTAACGCGCGGCCAACCTCACGCCATTGCCGGCGGAAAGCAATGATGATTGCACCGAACGGGATCGCCCACATCACCCGGTGGGCGATGACTTCCAGCGGCGACACCGACCCGACGACTTTGAAGTAGACAGGCAGGAAACCCCACATGAAATAGGCAAGCAGCCCCGCAACCACGCCGTCACGCACATCTCGCTCGAGAGCGCTCAAACTAGTGCTGTCCGCTCGGTGATGACGAGGGCTTCTGGATGTGCATTGCTGGATCTTCCCGAAGCGGGTTTGGGTTGCCGTATTCTGACGGCTTCCGGGCTCAAAATCAGGGAATATTTTCGGATGCCTGAAAATGCCGCAAAAGGCGCCAGATAGCCAATCTGCCGGCAATTTCTGTGACATAAGCCGACGAAATTGCACGGAAATGGACCCAAACTGGCCATCTGGTATGGCCGTCCTTCCAGGGTGGCCAGTCGCTTACGAGCGGATCGCTATGTACGAACAACATTTCGGGCTTAAAAAACCCCCTTTTCGCGCCAAGGCAACCGGCACCGATGTCTTTGTGGGACCGCAAATCGCTACCGCGATGGCCGGACTGAAGAAGGCACTGATTGCCAGTGATGCTGTTGCGCTGGTCTCCGGCCCGGTCGGCTCCGGCAAGACCACTCTCGTTATCAAAGCGCTGGAGTCCATGGTCGGACAGCCGAAAGTGGTTCGAGTCGGCCGCATGCGCCTTGACAGCGCCGACGTACTCGGACTGTTGCTCGACGAACTGGGCATCGAGAATCAGCCGGGCGGAACGATTCAGAAGTTCAATGCGTTTCGCCGCTGCCTCAAGGAATTGGAAGACAACCAGACACGTCTCATTATCGTCATCGAAGACAGTCAGCGGATTGGACTCGACACACTGGCTGAGATCGAGGCCGTAACGGCAGCCGACGCAGGCGTGTCGGAAGGCGCCAGCATTGTGCTGATGGGAGACGAGGAACTCGACCATTCGTTGCGCGACCCGCAGCTTGGCCGGCTCTGCCAACGTATTCGCCAGAGATTGCATACAACACCCCTGCCTGTCGCAGAGCTTCGCGGCTACCTGCGTCATTGCTTTCGCCTGGCCGGTGGCGATTTCGAACAGATTTTCGATGCCGATGCCGCACCCCTCTTGCACCATTTGACGGGAGGCGTCCCGAGAGTTGCCAATACGGTCATGGAGTCGGCCATGGCAACGGCTGCAGACCAGGGCCTCGACAAAGTTTCATCCGAATTCCTCGCGAAGATCGGCGAAAACGAGTTCGGGTTGAGCGCCGCCGGGTTTACGTTCACGGCACCGCCCGCCCCCGAAGCAAGCGCACCTGAACTGACCACCGACAGCTCGATCAACACCGAGCGCAGACAAGAGACGAACCTGCCGCCGAACCGGCGGCATGGGACCCGGTTGCGCCGGACCCCATCATGCCGGAACCGATCACGCCGGCGTCGACCGCACCGGAACCGATCACGCCAGAATTGACCACACCCGAACCGATCACAGCGGAGCCAGTCGGCAATGAGCCCGTCATTGTCTTCGCTGACACACCGGAACCCGCTGACCTTCCGGAACTGATTCAGGACACGCTACCCGATTTGCAGGTGCTGGCACCCGAACTCGCGGTTACCATCGAGTCCGACATTCCAGAACCCGAATCCCCACCGGACAATCCGGAACCGGAATTGCCCGAGTTGGCTGTGTCTGCTCCAGAGCAGGACATACCGGAACTCGCGGTCGACATGCCGGACCCGGATTTGCCTGAGCTTTCAGTCGACGACTCGAATCCGGAACCGCTCCTGCCGGAACCGGTCGCAGAGCTTCCTGACTGCGACGCCGACGTGCCGGTCCTGGCGCTCGAAGAGCAGACACTCGATGGCGCTGGCGATGTCGACGACGTTCCCGACTGGGACCGCGACCCGACGATGGCCGAACTGCGACCGGATTTCGACGTACTGGAACAGGCAATGGCCTTTACTCAGGAAATCGAGCCGGAAACAGCCGGCAATACCGATACGGATCGCGAAGAACCAGGCGAAACCCCAGTCGACAACATCCCGGAAATCACGCTGGATCACGCCATTAGCCAGCGAATTGAAAGCCACCTTATCGATGAACCCGGGCAAATCAGTCCTGCCTCGGAAAGCGAGCCGGCATCCGACGAAACCAAGCCCGAGATTCCGGCCCTGAAAGTCCCGGCAAGCAAGATCGATAAAAGCGATACTGAAATCCAGAAGATTGCCGCTGGCCTGTCGCGTGCAAGATCGCTGGAAGACGTCGACGACCGAATGGCAGAAACGCTGTTTGGTGATGAATTGAGTCTGGTCGCGTCTCAGTTCATGAAGAAGGCCGTTTCCGTCGATTCAGCCAACGATGAAATCGAGGCTGTCGATACAGTCGAAGCGATTGCCGAGACTGAAGTGACTCAGCAGCGAGCCGCGACGGCTGGCAATACGATGCCCGCCAGCAGCGTCTCTACGCAAGAGGCCGACGTTGAAGTAACACTCGACTCCGATAGCCAACCCGTCCGCGGGGGAATGGATTTGTCAGCGTCGCAGCGGCTGAAGACGGTACGTGCCCTCAATGCCGATCTGCACCCGTCACTGCGCGAACCGGAATCGAAAGCTGCAAATGACGCCGAGCAGCCCGTAACAAACGCCAAGCCTGAGTCGATCGAAGATCAAATCAATATTTCGATGACACAAACGCTTAAGGCTCTCAACGTGCGACCACCCGTCAGCGAGCACGAAGACGATGTTCACGAGGACGATCGCAAAGCCAAGAGCGGGTTCTTCAGTCGATTCAAGCGAAGCTGAGGGGCGTTGCGGTGAAAGAGGTCTACTCGGGGCTTGAGGCCTGGCGATACATTATCGAGTCCGAAAATCGCCGCAAATCCGTCGAAAGCTACCTTCCCCTAATACTGAGCGCCGCCGGCGCTTTCGGTGTTTCACCTTTCCTGGTGCTGCGCTATTTGCAGGGTGAGTGGCTCGCCGCCATTGTCGATACTGTGATCGTGCTGGGGTTCACCTGCCTTGGCATCTACGTTTATCGCACGCGCAAGGTTCGCTTCGCCAGCATCGCCATCTCGCTGTTTAGTATGGCGGGAGTACTAACGACGATTTATGTCATTGGCCCGCAACAAGCTTATTGGATCTATCCGGGCCTGATGGCTGTGTTCTATCTTTTGCGGCCGCATGAGGCATTGCTGCTTTCTTTCGGTACGGTCTTTGCCCTGATTCCGCCGCTGCTTGGCCGTGCGGACTCCCATTCGACGATGACCGTCTTTATTACCATTGTTGTCATGAGTTCCTTCGCTTTCGCGTTCTCGCTGGTCACCAGCCGTCAACGCGAGCAATTGATGAGGCTTGCAACCAAGGACCCATTGACCGGCGCCGGGAATCGCCGGTTTTTCGACACGAAACTCGTCGAACTCGTCAACAACATGCGGCGGAACGGGACGCCGGCGAGTTTGCTGTTGCTTGATCTAGACAACTTCAAGAAAGTGAATGACGACTTCGGCCATGCCGCTGGCGACAGAATCCTGAAGCAGATCACGGAGATCATCAATCTTCGAATTCGTGCGACAGACAATCTCTACCGTATCGGCGGCGAAGAGTTTGTCGTGGTCATGGAACGACAAAACATTGATCGTGCCGCGCATCTCGCGGAACAGTTGCGAACCCTGGTCGAGGCCAACGAGCTGGTTCCGGATCAGGCCGTGACGATTTCACTTGGCGTAGCAGAACTAAAGCCCGGAGAGGCACCGGTCGACTGGCTGCATCGTGCAGATACCGCCCTGTACGAAGCCAAGCGTGCAGGTCGAAATCGAAGCCATATCGCGAACTAAACGCCCTCGGAAAGCTTTTCGTCCACCCAACGCAGGACGATTTTCTCAAGCATTGCCAGCGGCACGGCGCCGTTACCCAAGACCACGTCATGGAACTCCCTCAGGTCAAAGCGATCGCCCAGGTCGTTCTCGGCAATTCGGCGCAATTCCCAGATTTTGAGTTCACCCAGCTTGTAGGCCAGAGCCTGGCCGGGCCACGAGATGTATCGGTCCACCTCCGCACGAATATTGCCTTCGGACAAGGATGTGTTATCAAGGAAAAACTGCATCGCCTGCTGCCTTGTCCAGCCTTGCGAGTGCAAACCGGTATCGACAACCAAGCGGCATGCGCGCCACATTTCGTAACTCAGTCGTCCGAAATGTTCGTAGGGCGTCTGATAGATGCCCATTTCCACACCCAGTTTCTCTGCATAGAGCGCCCAGCCTTCGCCGAAAGCGCTGAAATAAAGATTGCGGCGAAATGCGGGCGCATCTTCCATTTCCGATGACAATGCATTCTGGTGGTGGTGGCCGGGTACGGCCTCATGCAACGCGAGCGCAGGAATCTCGTAAAGCGGGCGCTGATCCAGTGCGTAAGTATTGATCCAGAACGCCCCGCCCTGCGGTGCTCCGGGTGGCGACCCGTAGTAGGCGCCCGTCGTATAATTCGGCGCAATCTCGTCCGGTACCGGGACGATGCCGTAGGGTTGTCGTGGCAACTTGCCGAAAAAGCCCGGCATGACATAGTCGATTCGTTTCGCTATGTAGGCTGTTTCTTTCAACAGGTCTTCTTTACTCGTCGCATAAAACTGCGGATCCGTTCGCAGGAATTTCCCAAACGCTGCGAAGTCGCCTTTGAAATCCAGTTCGGCGATGATCGCATCCATCTCCTTGCGAATTCGCTTTACCTCTTCGAGGCCAATGTTGTGGATTTCATCAGCCGTCGTGTCGGTGAGTGTCGTGTAGCGCTCGATGTTGAACGCGTAGTATTCCTCACCCTCAAGCAAGTCTTCCGCACCGATCGTATCGCTTGCCTGGTATTCGTCGCGCAAAAACGCTGCCAGTTTTGCAAATGCCGGCAACACCTGTTCGCGAATAACCTGCTGCCCGGCCTTGCGAAGTCGCTCCTGGTCTTCGGCGGAGACTCGCTCGCTCATTTCGACAAACGGCTCATAGAAACTGCTGTCTTTTGGATCGTCTTTGACCTGGGCCTCGACGGTCGGCAGTACGCCATCGATTACAATTTGCGGCAATACAAACAGGTCTTCGACACCGGCGCGCATGTTGTCAATATTCTCATCAAAATAGCGCGGGATTTCGGCCATCCTCGCAATATAGTCCTCGTAGTCGGAGGTACGCTGCATTGCAACGCCGCTGCTGGCCGTCAACGCGTTCATGAAAAACCCGGAGAACGTATTGAACGGAATTCTGTTCAGCCGCAGTTCGCTGGAGCCAATCGAATCTTCGAGCACCCATTCAAACAATTCGGCATCGATACGTGCCGCCTCGCCGAGCGCATCGCTGTCAATATCGCGAACCCGGCGCAGGAACGCCTTCTCGGCGTCCAGTCGACGCTGTTCATCCGCAACGGTCACCGCCGGCATTCGATCATTGAAGTCGCTGACTCCGACTGCCGTCGCCAGCGTCGGG
>JAUHYO010000221.1 GCA_030426325.1 Gammaproteobacteria bacterium
ACCTAATTCAGAGTGCATGGCCACTTAGTGTTCGGAACCGACGGGAACAACACTCGCCGGTACGTTTTGCGGCGTAAAGTCCTGCTCCTGACCCGGCACGCTGTAGTCATAAGCCCAGCGATGCACAACCGGCAAGTCGTGTCCCCAGTTGCCGTGCTTCGGCGGATGATCGGGCGTCTGCCATTCAAGTGTCGTGGCATCCCAGGGATTCGGGTCAGACTTCGGCCCCTTCCACAGACTCCAGATCATGTTCACGAAAAACAGGATTTGCGTCAGCGCGACGAACAGCGCGGATACCGTAATCGCCGCGTTCAGGTCCTGCGCGGACTCGGGCAGGAACTCCGTGTTCCCCATCGCGAAATAGCGGCGCGGTACGCCGGCAAATCCGAGGTAATGCATCGGCAGGTAGATCGCGTAGGTGCCGAGGAACGTCATCCAGAAATGCCATTTGCCGAGCGTCTCGTTGTACATCTTGCCCGTGATTTTCGGCCACCAGTGATAGATCGCGCCGAATACAACCAGGATAGGCGACACGCCCATGACCATATGGAAATGCGCAACGACGAAATAGGTATCCGACAACGGCAGGTCAATCGTCACATTGCCAAGGAACAGCCCCGTCAGCCCGCCATGAATAAACGTGAAAATAAAGCCGATGGAAAACAGCATCGGGACACGCAGGTGAATATTGCCTTCCCAAAGCGCCAGTTGTACACCTTGATGGCCGTTGGCACAGCAATGATCAAAGTCGTTGTTGCAAAGAAGAAACCGAAGTACGGGTTCATGCCGCTGACATACATGTGGTGTGCCCAGACGACAAAGCTCAGGCCACCGATGGCGATAATCGCCCAGACCATCATGCGGTAACCGAAAATATTCTTGCGGGCGTGTGTACTCAATAAATCCGAAACGATACCGAATGCCGGCAGTGCAACGATGTAAACCTCAGGGTGACCGAAGAACCAGAACAGGTGCTGGAACAGGATCGGGCTGCCGCCCGTATACCCCGGATCCGCGCCCATTGAACTGATCGCCGGCATGAAGAAGCTGGTCAGCAGCGTCTTGTCCAGCAACATCATGATCGCACTGACCAGCAAAGCAGGAAATGCCAGCAGGCCGAGCACGGTCGCCGTAAATATGCCCCAGACCGACAGCGGCATGCGCATCAGCGTCATGCCCTTGCAGCGCGCCTGAAGAACTGTTGTCACGTAGTTCAATCCGCCCATCGTAAAGGCGACGATGAATACCGCCAGCGACACCAGCATCAGGATTATGCCGAGATCGATACCCGGCGTGCCCTGCATGATCGCCTGCGGTGGGTACAGCGTCCAGCCGGCGCCTGTCGACCCGCCCGGGACGAAAAAACTGATAATCAGAATGATGACCGACAACAGGTAAACCCAGTAGCTCAGCATGTTGAGGTACGGGAACACCATGTCCCTCGATCCGCACATCAATGGAATCAGGTAGTTGCCAAAACCGCCGAGGAACAATGCCGTCAACAGGTAGATCACCATGATCATGCCGTGCATGGTGATGAACTGGTAATAGTTCTCCGGGTTGATAAACGTGAACTCATCCGGGAAACCGAGCTGCAGGCGCATCATGGCCGACAGGCACAATGCGATCAGCCCGACGAAAATTGCCGTAATTCCGTATTGAACCGCGATGACCTTGTGGTCCTGGCTCCAGATGTATTTGGTGATAAACGTTTGCGGATCGTGGTGTTCCTGCTCGTGGTCACGATCGGCGATTGCAACGTAAGACATAGAATTTCGACCTATAGAGTATTGATGTAAGCAACGATGTTGTTCACTGCCTGCTCGTCATGCAGCGACTGACCCATCAGTCCCATCTGGAAACCGTAGTAATCACCCGGGTGTGCGCCACGTACACCCTCTTTGAAATTGCTCAACTGCCGCGCGATGTACCAGTCCGACATGCCGGCAATCCGGGGGGCATTCAACGCCTCGTTGCCCATTCCGTCACCGCCATGGCAGTAGGCGCACACTGCGTAAAGCTTTTTGCCATGCGCCAGGTCTCCGTCGATCGTCGTCTCCGGTGGCTTGTCCGGGAAAGTCGCTATGTGCGCCGTCACATTGTCGATCGCGGTGTCGTCGACGAGTGTTGCGACCATGCCGACCATCTGTTGCCCGAATTTGTCATCGGCGTGCACACCGCGCAGGCCGCGCTTGTAGTTCTTGATTTGCCGCTTCAGGTACCAGTCCGGCATGCCGGCGATTTTCGGTGCGTTCATCGCGACGATGCCCTCGCCCTGCTGCCCGTGACAGGCGGCACAAATCCCGTACTGGGCTGCGCCAATGGCAGCGTTGCCCTCGGGCGTTGCCATATGCTCACTGAACGTCGACTGCCGCGCCAGCCAGTTATCGAAGTCCTGTTGTTCGTCAACAATGACAGCACCGCGCATCGTGTGATGACCGATTCCGCAAAGTTCTTCACACAGGATTTCGAAGCGGCCCGCCTTGGTCGGCGTCAGCCAGAGGAAAGTATCCATGCCGGGCACGAGATCCATCTTGACGCGGAACTGGGCAACCGCGAAATCGTGCAACACGTCCTTCGAGCGCAACAGGAACTTGACCGGGCGATCCAGCGGTATGTGCGCTTCCGGACTGTAAACAACAATATCGTCCTGGCCATTCGGATCCTCGGGATCGATGCCAAACGGGTTCTGGCTGGAAATACGCTCGTTATCGACCTCACCGAGCTTGCCGTCCTTGCCCGGGTAACGGAAGGTCCAGTGCCACTGTTGGCCAACCGCTTCCACGACGTGGGCCTCTTCGGGCACGCTGACGAACTGGTCCCAGACGACAAGCCCCGGTGTCAGCATCGCCGCGACGCCGACGGCTGTCAGCCCGGTCAGCCAGGTTTCAAGCTTCTTGTTCTCCGGCTCGTAGGTAGACCGCGCGCCTTTCTTGTGGCGAAACTTGATGACGCAATAAGCCATGAACAGGTTGACCGCCACGAACACGACGCCGGTTACCCACAGAGTAATGTCGACCGTGAAGTCCACCATCGCCCAGTTGGAAGCCAACTCGGTAAAAGTCCAGGGACTTAGGATGTGGAAAAGAATGGAGCCGACGACGAGCAGAATCAGAACAACAGCGAAAGGCATACTTCATGCATCCTTTGAAGGTCGTACGATCGAGTATCGACAAGCTGTTTAACGGCTGCCGATTTTCTTAATCTTATACAGTTCGCGTTGTGGCCATGTTTCGCAATCCCCATTGCGATATTGGCGTTGGTATCCAAATGTTACACAGGCTCTATACGATACCGGCGAACTGATCCCAGCGTCCGAGGATAGTGCAATCACACAGTATTTGCCACAGCTTCAAAGGCCGATATCGTCCCGGACCTTCTTCCTGGCTTTGTCGATATCGGATTGCAGGTCGTCAAGTTCCTTTCTGAGCGGGCTGGTCAGCATGGCTGATTCTGCATTCCACTCGATGATCGGCGTGACCGGCGATGACGCCATCGCGACCGGTGATGTTTCGGGCATTGCTTCCGGCAGATCGCGTTCTGAACGGGCATTGAGGACGGCAATCAGCACCAGTGCGGCGGCTACGCCGGTCAGGCTGCTGGCCCACCAAAAGACCGCGGGGCGCCGTCTCGGCGTCTCCCGTACTGGATTCACGCTCCTAAGCGAGGCATTGATCCGGCGATCGAGCTCGTCGGAAATTTCGACCTCGATCATCCCGGCATCCTGTTTCAGTTGTTTGCTCAACTTATCCATAGGCTTCAGCTCCCTGACGCTGGCCATTCAGTTCTGACTCCAGAGCCTTGCGCGCACGCAGCAAGTTGACCTTGGTCCAGGACGTCGAACGGTCCAGCGCCTGTGAAATATCGTTAATTGACATGTCTTCGGCATAGCGCAGCCAGGTTGCCGCAAATACCTCATCGTTCAGCACCCGGCGCGCGCACACCCATAAATTCTCTGTCTCGGATGAGGCAATGCATTGCAACATTGGATCGCTTTCTTCGTCCTGAAGGTCACCGAATTCCACGACATTGTCCTGCCGCAGTTTGTGTGCATTGCGGATCGCGATTCGATACAGCCAGGTGCTGAAGCGCCAGCGCGGGTCGTAGCTGTTCAGGTAGCGATACGACGCCACCAGCGTATCCTGCAGGGCATCCTCGGCGTCGGCGTGACTCGCACAGCGCGTCATGAGAAATCGCAGCAACCGGACCCGGTAGTTCCGAACGAGGTCCGCGAACGCATCCGCGGACCCGGCCTGCGCCGCCTCGATGAGATCTTGCTCATCGCAATCGTTCATCAGTCGCGCAGCGTCGCTACGACAAGACCCGGATCGATCGCGACAGAAACCGTCAGGCTGTTGCCCTTGGACTCCACGCGCGTGCCTCGCAGTACGGCCATGGTTTCTGCATCGATTTCATCATTGAACGCCGCAAGACTGATAAGTCCGCGAACTACGCTTGCCAGCGACTCCGCCATATCCGCTTCGATAGTGGTCAGCTGCGCCTCAATTGCCAGCTTGTCCGAGGTCGCTGCAATCAGCAAGGCGGCCTGCTCGGTATTCTTAAGCACATTGGAGTCCCAGGTATCCGCGCCAAGTGCGCTCGCCCGCATGCCGGCCTGTACCAGTGCTTTCTCCGCACTCAAAACCATCAGCGCACCTTTTCGACCGCCACGACCCGGGATCTTGCCATTACTGGCCAGCAATTCCTGCATCTGGCCTTCGCTTGCTGTCACGATGATCTTGTTCTTGACGCTGGTTGAAATAAAGGACTCTTTTTTCAGGTCCTCGAACTGGAACTTGATGTTGCCGGCATCGTAGGACACGTCGTCGTCAATATCGTCATTGCCGGCGAAACGGTAGTAGGTCTTGCCCGAGTGTTTCAGGGGATTGATATCTCCGCCGGAGGCGATAAATGCCATCGCGATGTCCCGGGTTTCCTGACTGAAGTTGCCTTCGACAACGAGCACGCCTTTGTTGTCGTCCGTTGAGTACGTAATCAACCGGTCGACTTCGCGATCGATGTCGAGACCCGAATCGCTTTTGACGTCATCCATAACTTCGTCGCGCAACCAGTCGTACACCGCTTTGCCCGGACCGCCGGAGCGCATTTGTTCGAGATCGACGTAGAAGTACCAGCTGGCTGAGCCAGGCACGTCCCGCGCATCGGCCATTGACAGCGCCGGATAAGCCAGTAGCAGACTGACAACCAGGAATTTGAATCCACGCATTGCACACCCTCAAGTTTGTGTTGTTACCGACTTATAGGGCGCTCCGGGCAATTTGGTTACATCGAGCTGTCTTTTTTGCTCGTCAGCCAGCTGACGCCGTAGGTCAGCACGAAGCCGGCAATAAAGCCCGGTATCGCTTCATACAGGCCGTAGTATTCATCTTTGAAGAAGCGCAGCCAAACGACACAGGTCAGGAAGCCCCCAAGCATGCCGGCCAGTACGCCAGCCCAGGTCACGCGCTTGTAATAGAGTATCCCGACAACGGCCGGTCCGAACGCCGAGCCCAGTCCACCCCAGGACGCCAGTACGAAATCGAAAATGACCCGCGGTTCCTGGATGCCGAGAACGACAGCGATGGCACCGATAACGACCGTCAGCAATTTGCCGTAGTTTGACAGCGATTGCTCGCTTTTCGCCGTACCGATGATTTTCTGGTAGGTATCGCGAACGACCGACGACGATGCCAGCAGCAACAGCGAGTCAACCGTCGACATGATCGCGGAAAGCACG
>JAUHYO010000222.1 GCA_030426325.1 Gammaproteobacteria bacterium
TTAACGGCCGTCGCGCTGGTGTTCGCGATATTCGAACTGAACCCGGCCCCGTTCTGTATGCTCGACGAGGTTGACGCGCCGCTTGACGATGCAAACGTAACGCGATTCTGCAATATCGTTCGGGAAATGTCGGACAAAGTGCAGTTTGTTTTCATTACGCACAACAAGGTCACGATGGAACTGGCGCGGCAGCTCTCGGGTGTCACTATGCAGGAGCCGGGTGTTTCCAGGCTGGTATCAGTCGACCTCGACGCAGCTGTCAAGATGGCGGCAAGTTAGACGACCGGGATGAGTGTTTGAATGGACGGTCTGCGTTGGTTGCTATTGCTATTCGGGCTGTTGGTAATCGCGGGCGTTTATGTCTACAGCCGTCGCGAGAAAAAGCCGTCGGCAGACGAGGCGCAGGTTGGTGATCGGATCGAGCCGAGCCTCGACATCGCCGATCCCGATGACGACGAGCTTGACAATGATCTGGACGATCCTTCGTTCGACGAGGATTCAGATGCAAATGATGACGTCGACGAAGAAAAAATTGTCACGGTGCGTATCGTCGCGCGCGAGAAAAAATCGTTTGCCGGCGACGAGCTGGTTCTCAGCATGCGGGGTATCGGGCTGAGACACGGAAAGTTCGGGATTTTTCATCGCTACGACGGCAATGACGAATCGAGAACCGTCTTCAGCGCTGCCAGCCTGGTCGAGCCAGGCAGTTTCGATTTGCAGAACATCAAGGGTCAGAAAATACCCGGGATCAGCTTATTCCTGGTGCTTCCAGGCCCCGTCGAATGTGTTGAAGCCTTTGACCTGATGTTGGCTGCGGCCCGGGCGTTGACACAGACGCTCGACGGCGAGCTGCTTGATGAGTCGGGCAGCACATTGAGTATTCAGAGAGAGCGCTACCTGCGCGAGGAAATAATTCAGTTTCAACACAGCCGCCTGGTGTCCTGATCGGCGGTGCACGAACCTCGATGACAGTTTCCACCGCCATACGAAAAAAAACGGAGTCACTGCGCGAGCAGATTCGACATCATAACTATCGCTACCATGTTCTCGATGATCCGGAGGTCCCCGACATCGAGTACGACCGATTGATGCAGGAACTGTTGGCGCTTGAGGCGCAACATCCGGAACTCGTTACGTCGGATTCTCCAACGCAACGAGTTGGCGCTGAGCCGGTCGCCGCGTTCGGGACTGTCCAACACGAACTTCCAATGCTGTCGCTCGGCAACGCATTCAGTAACGATGAGTTGCGTGATTTTCATCGCAGGGTTCTCGACAAGCTGGAGCTCGACGAATCCTCAGAAGTGACCTATGCAGCAGAGCCAAAACTCGACGGCGCGGCTGTAAGCCTGCTGTACGTTGATGGTGTCCTGGTCCGAGGCGCAACCCGTGGCGACGGAGCGACTGGTGAGGACATCACTCACAATGTCCGGACGATCGAAGCGGTGCCGTTGCGTTTTATGGGGAAGGGTTTTCCGAAGCGGCTGGAGGTCCGTGGTGAGGTGTTCATGCCGAAAGCCGGCTTTGAGGCCTATAACGCCAAGGCACGTTCCGCAGGCGACAAGGTCTTTGTAAATCCGCGAAATGCAGCGGCAGGCAGTTTAAGGCAACTTGACCCAAGGCTGACGGCTGCGAGACCCCTTGATATGTACGCTTATTCGGTAGGCATTGTCGAAGGCGGGACGCTTGCAGAAAGGCACAGCGAGATCGTCGATCAACTTCAACAGTGGGGTATCAAGGTGTGCCCGGAGCGTCGAGTGGTTACCGGTATTGAAGGCTGCCTTGAGTTTTATGAGGACATCGGCAGGCGACGTAATTCGCTGGCATACGAAATTGACGGCGTAGTCTACAAGGTCGATAGCCTGGCGCAGCAGAGTGAGCTCGGATTTATATCGCGAGCACCGCGCTGGGCAATAGCACACAAATTTCCGGCACAGGAAGAATTGACCGAAGTGCTGGGCGTCGAGTTTCAGGTCGGGCGCACAGGTGCGGTTACCCCGGTGGCGCGACTGAAGCCCGTTTTCGTTGGTGGCGTTACTGTCAGCAATGCCACCTTGCACAATATTGATGAATTGCATCGCAAGGACGTGCGTGTCGGAGATACGGTGATAGTGCGGCGCGCCGGTGATGTCATTCCGGAAGTGGCGAGCGTTGTGCTGAGCAGGCGAAAGAAGGGCGCAAGACGGGTCCAGTTGCCAAAGAAGTGCCCGGTGTGTGGATCACAGGTCGTCAGGGAAGAAGGAGAGACCGCAGCGAGGTGTTCTGGTGGTTTGTACTGTGCTGCTCAACGCGCCGAGGCTTTGAAGCATTTCGTTTCGCGCCGCGCATTTGATATTGAAGGGTTCGGTTCGAAGCTCATCGAGCAGCTTGTCTCGATTGACCGGGTAAAGACGCCGTCAGACATCTTTCAATTGACTCGCGAGGAGCTTGGCGAGCTGGAAAGAATGGGTGAAAAGTCCGCCGAAAAGCTGATTGCATCAATCGAAAAAAGCAAGCAGACGACTCTCGCGCGTTTGCTCTTCGCCCTGGGCATCCGAGAGGTCGGTGAAGCGACTGCGGCGAGTATTGCCGCACATTATGGGCGCCTGGAAAACGTGCTCTCAGCCAGCGAAGAAGAGCTTCAGGCTATCGACGATGTCGGCCCGGTTGTCGCGTCACGGCTCCGAACGTTCTTCGACGAAAAACACAATGTCGAAGAGATATCACGCCTGCGGCAACTCGGGGTTTCCTGGCCCGAGTCAGACCCGGTCCAATCTAATTCAGGCGGTATCCTGTTCGGAAAAACCTTTGTAATAACAGGCACTTTGCCTACCATGACCCGGGACGAAGCGAAAGATTTGATTCGGTCGCTGGGCGGCAAGGTCGCTGGCAGCGTCTCCAAAAAAACAGACTATCTCGTCGCCGGCGAAAAGGCCGGATCAAAGCTTGCTAAAGCCGAACAGCTCGGAATAGCAGTTCTTTCTGAAAGCGATTTGCTCAATTTTTCACCGAATTAATCTGCGCTCCATAAGCCGTATCTCTGTTAATTGCCTAATTACTGCTGTGGCCCGAAAAACGGCCATATGGCATGACTTGGGCGATTTTTCCCAAGTCCGACATTTCTCTGGCGATTCGTACACCTGACCAATATATTGCTTGCCCATGCAAGAAACTCAAAGAAAAAAAGTTCTAAACTCTTTCCAGTTGGTGCTGCGTCCAATAGTAAAAATACTGTTGAGATACGGCATCGGATACAACGAATTTGCCGAGACTGTAAAGACCGCCTACGTCGATGTGAGTAGCTCTGAATTTGGAATCCGAGGAAGGCCGACAAATATTTCTCGGGTGGCAGTTATGACAGGGCTAACACGCAAAGAAGTTCGACGCCTCAGAACCAAAATCGAAAGTGGCGAAGATGTTGTCACTGTGAAGTCAACGCCTATTACTGAGATACTGCATAGGTGGCACGCTGAAGATGAGTTTCTCGATTCAAGCGGCAGGCCGGCTACACTTCCTTTTTCTGGCGCTCAAAAGTCTTTCTCCTCTCTGGTCAAGAAATATGGTGGCGACGTCCCGGCTGGCGCCATGCGTGCTGAGCTTAAAAGAGTCGGCTCCATAGAGGAAAACGAAGAAGGTGAATTGACTGTCAAATTGCGAAGCTTCTGGCCATCTGATCAAACCCAGAAGCTTGAGTCAGCTCTAATACATCATGTTTATCCGTTGCTCAGCAATGTAAGTTTTAATACTGACCCCAAAAACGAAACCGAAGCCATGCCGCAATTCGCCGCATACTCGACAAATATAAATGCTGCCGACCGGCCTCGAATTAAGAGAATGTGTACAGATCGGCTAACGGATATTGCTTCGTCGTTCGATGACTTGTTCATTGCCTACGAATCACGTGGTCCCGAGAAAAAGGAAAAAGACACCAAGCCAGTTATGGTTGGCGTCTATTATTTCGAGGAGCGTGATGAAAATGCCAAATATGATTGGTAGATTGCCGTAGAAGGCACGAGAAGATTGTTCATTTCGTAGAGAGAACGCGTCTCTTCCCAGGGGGGGGCAAGACTCCAGTACTGGCAGTCCGACGTCAAAAAAATGCGCGAACGTAAAAGTTTTCCTTTCTAAGGACACTGCGTTCTCCTGCGGCCCCTCATGCCGCTAGGTTGTCGACAGTCTCGGCGTCAAATTCAATCCACAGGCGAAAGTCAGGATAGACCTTCACAGACCTTCTTTTAAATCATAGAGTTACATAATATGGTTCGTATATGTCGGCATGAATCAGCGCCATCTTATTGACATAATGCAGCGGAGTCGCGTAGGTGGGCAAATCGAACCAATTGTAGGGAGATTCAACAGCTTGCATAGGGCCTCAGGGAGATATACTTTACATATTGTTCAGCAGATGTGGCTTTAAATGGGGCAAGAAGTAAAAGACCACCTCAGGAGTGCGCTTTCGCTGATGTTCAAACCGTTAGTTCGGTTGCTTATTGCGCAGGGCGTTACGCATGCTGAATTTGCAGAAACGGCGAAAGAAGTATATGTCGAAGTAGCGTTGAAGCATTTCGAGGCTGAGGGAAAAGTTAATCGATCTCGCGTTGCAATACTTACGGGCCTTACTAGAAAGGAAGTAAAGAACGTAATTGATAGAACGTTGGAGTCAGGATACCAAGAGAAATCATTCTCTCGACCAGAGAGAGTATTGACCGGTTGGTATTCTGATCCGCAGTTTCAGGGGCCCTACGGCATACCATTGGAGCTGCCCTACGAAAGCGGAGACTCGGAGGAAAAGTGCTTCGTTGAATTGGTAAAACAATACAGTGGCGACATGGCGCCTCGACAAATGCTCAATCAATTGATCGAAGCAGGATCGGTTGTCGAGGTTGGTGGACGATACAAGGCTGTTCGTCGGATATTCAAACATTCGACGCTGTCGCCATCGTTAATTAAACGACTTGGCGAAGTGGGTTATAGGGTGTTTTCAACTGCTGCAAAGAATATTGACAAGCAGATGGAAGGGAGTGGTTACTTTGATCGAATGGTATTCGCTGACGATGGCTGCACCGACGAACAAATTACTGCTTTTAATGAATACATCAAAAAACGTGGACAAGAGTATCTCGAAGAGATAGACGTCTGGTTTTCGAGCAGGAAAGAACAAAATAGGCCTGGCCAGAAGCGGAAAGATACTGGCTTATATATGGTGCACTACGTAGAGGATTCTGATGACTTCGGAACCTTGCGTAGCTTGCTTATGGATAGAGGAGTTGAATAAGTAAAGGGTTGAAAATACAGCAGCGATGGCCTTCCTGGATACGGATTTATCGGTGGTTTGGTCTTGTGTTTTCAATGTTGAGGGTTGGAGTAGTTACAAACAATTAGGAGCGAAAAATGCGTATTGCAAAAGGCGCCAGAGGAATGATGCCTCTGGGAGCGACGCTTGTTGCGGTTATGATCGCGGGTCCAGCTGTTGCTGGTATCAGCGGTGGAGATGTGAACGGTATATCTGGCGGTGACGCTCAAGGTATATCTGGCGGTGACATCCTCGGAATATCCGGTGGCGACGTAGCGGGAATCTCAGGCGGTGACATCCTCGGAATTTCGGGTGGCGACGTAGCGGGAATCTCTGGTGGTGACATCCTCGGAATCTCGGGTGGTGACGTAGCGGGAATCTCTGGTGGTGACATCCTCGGAATATCCGGTGGCGACGTAGCGGGAATCTCAGGCGGTGACATCCTCGGAATATCCGGTGGTGA
>JAUHYO010000223.1 GCA_030426325.1 Gammaproteobacteria bacterium
CGTGATGCCGAAAATGACAACGCAGCCAGCCATCGCTTCGATCGCCAGCGTAGAATTCCCGGCGAGTCACCCCGTAGTCGAAGAAGAACGCAATGCCATGTCGCAAAGTGACAGCGAGATCACGCACCAGGGCATCGGCGGCGAATAACAATTCCGACCTGTAGCGATCTGGAAAAGAAGCGCCACGGTCAGCCTCGATCTCGGCAACCGCGGCCAGCATTCGGTCACCTGCCGCCTGTTCGACCCATTGAAACCCTTCCTCGGAGCACGCCACGCGCAGCTGCGCGACTCGCTTATTGCGACATACAAAGCGCTCGACCGGCAATGCATCGAGAACTTCATTGGCGACGATCGCACCGTCGAAGGTCTCGGGCAGCTCGGAAAGCCAATGAACCCGATCAAGCAAATGCGGTGCTTCCTGTTGAAGGCAGTGTCGCTGCCGGTCCTGCAGGTCGGCTGATACTTCCAGAATATTGTAGGCCTGTGGCACACATCCCAGCGACTCGAACCGGGTCAGCATGTCCACAGCCAGCCGTCCACTTCCCGCACCCAGTTCAAGTACCGCCCCGTTCTTCATATCCCGAAGTATTTCGGCACACTGCCGGGCCACGACCGCACCAAACACCGGTGAGATTTCGGGGGCGGTGACAAAGTCACCCGCACTGCCGAGCTTGGTCGTGCCGGAAGCGTAATAGCCGAGACCCGGTGCGTACAAAGCCTCATGCATATACTCCGCGAAACCGATGCTGCCACCGGCGGCGGCAATTTTCTCTCGCAGGTGTCGTGCAACCCGCGCGCTGTGCTCAGCACTCAGGTCGTCAACTCGGGGCAGTGTGGAAGGTGTTTCGTATTGCATGTGCGAGATAAAGTCTTTATGAATGATTCCATGCCTGAACTATCACTCAATGACAACGTCGTTCTCGTCACCGGTGCCGCCCGTCGCATAGGGGCGGCCATTGTGACATGCCTGCACCGCAACGGCGCGCGTGTTGCCATTCATTATCGAAGCTCCGCAGATGAAGCGAATCAGCTGGCCACACGATTGAATACGCTGCGCGCTGATTCCGCCCTGGCCGTGCAGGCGGACTTGCTGGACGTTGACGGACTGCCCGGACTGGTTGACGAGGTGCTCCGCTGGGGTGGACGGCTGGACGGACTTGTCAACAACGCCTCAAGTTTTTTCCCGACGCCGCCTGGCAGCATTACCACTGAGCAGTGGGATGACTTGATGGGCAGCAATCTTAAAGTCCCCCTGTTCCTGTCACAGGCGGCGCTTCCCTACCTTCGGGAACGGCGGGGATCCATCGTAAACATCGTCGACATCCACGCACAACGGCCGTTACGAAACCACACGGTCTATGGGCCGGCAAAGGCCGGGCTCGCCATGCTCACGCGGTCCCTGGCGAAAGACCTGGCGCCTGACGTTCGCGTTAACGGCGTATCACCCGGCGCCATTCTCTGGCCCGACAATGGAATGACGGACGCGGTGAAACAAACCATACTGGACCAGATCCCGCTGCAGCGAGCCGGGAGCCCGGACGATATCGCCGGCTGTGTTCTTTATTTGCTGCGCGATGCCACTTACGTCACCGGGCAAATAATAGTGGTTGACGGCGGCCGTTCGATCGGCTGGTAGTTCCCTAGTACGCGCCCAGAATTACTCGCTCCGGCGGAGCATTCGGTTCCGGCATCATTTGCGGATAGGCAGGTAGCGGCTTCTGCTGGTTGCCCGGCGCGGCAACAACCGGGCAAGCCCCGGTATCGAGGTAGCCGAGCGCAGCGACGACGTTTGGATCGCTGTCCGCCCCGATTGCGACACTCAAATCATCCGCAGCGGGACAGTCCACCGGCAGACCGTCAAAATAGTCACCGTCACCGTCCGCATTCGCCAGGCGGAAAGCCGTCGGTCGCAAAATCTTGTCGCAAAACTCAAGGCCGATCTGGCCGACCGGCTTGCCGAAGGTTCGATCGCCGACGATCGCCACGTTGACGTGCGGAATCATACCGTTAGTCACCAGTTCACTGGCCGAGGCTGTGCCACGCGAGGCGATGACCACCAGCTGCGACAGGTTCGCAGAACGGCTCGCAATATTGCTGAACAGCGTCACACCATTGTTGCCGGCGCGATCCGCATTGAATTCCGTGCTGGAGAACACCAGTCCCGCGGCGACGAATCCACCCAGATAGTCCCCGAGTAACTCGGCCGTACTGACCAGTCCACCACCGTTGTAACGAAGGTCGAGGATTATCTCGCTGATGTTCGCCGCATTGAATGCCGCGAATGCCGCGTCGAGCTCAGCATTCGCCGTGCTGATGAACTGGCTCAGCTCAAGGTAACCGACCATCCGCCCGTTACCTTCATCGATTATGCGCCATTGCGGCACCGGGTCGATGGTCACGATGTCCTTGCTGATGCTCGATACGAACACATTGCCCACCAGCGGCTCGACTTCGAAGCTCACCGTGTCATTGGCATCAAAGAACGCTGAGATACCTTCGTTGGCGACAATGTCCGCGATGGTTCGCGAATTCAATGTCAAAACCCGGTCACCGCGCATGAGACCGCCATTGTCGGCAGGGCTGCCCGCAAACGTGCGAGTGACGCGAAAATCGGTTTGCGCCTGATCTTCAAAGCGCCAGCTGAATCCGAATCCTTCAAACTTGCCCTCACCAAAGAATTCGGTGTCGGCCTGCAGGGACCCGACACTGCTGAACAAGTCGATCGGCTCATTGCTGGCGTTTTGTGGACCGAAGTTCCGTGTGACCTCGAAGACCAGTTGCTCTGGCGAGGCATAGTTCGCGATGCTGATGCCCTGCGGCAACATGTCGTTCCACAGGTACCAGTAATATAGATTGTCGAGCACAAACTGTTTCTGCGCATCGATCGTGCAGGCGTTGCTGCCGGTGGGCGGGTTGCCGGTGCCGTCACTGCCGCTGCCACAGGCTGTGAGCAGGGCGGAGCTCAGCAGTACAGCGAGTTTACGCATTCGCATTCCATTCATCTTCAACGTTGACGCACTCCAAAGGATGACTGACCGCATCGAATTCCTGCCAATGCTGCCGCATTGTCTTGCCACTGACCGGGTGCCGCAATTCCGGCGCCAGTTCGGACAGCGGCCTGAGCACAAAGCTGTACTTCAAAACATCATCACGCGGCACTCGCACCGGTTTCTCGTCCAGCACAAGGTCATTGTAGAGCAATAAATCGATATCAAGTGGACGTGACTCCCATTTGTCACTTCCGCGAACGCGGCCTGACAGATTATGTATAAGCTCGATTTCCCGGCAAATCGCCTGGGGTGAATCGTCAGACTCCAGACCGACGACAAGGTTCAGGAATGCAGCACCGTCAAAACCAATCGCAGCATTTCGATAAACCGGCGAAACCTGCAACTCGCCGTAGCGGCTCTCAAGCTCACGCAATGCGAGTTTCAAATTCCTGACCGGCTCAACATTGCTTCCCAGCCCGAGATACACCGTCGCCATTACGCCGTTCGTTCTCCGCGTTCGATCAGAACGCCAACGTCTTTGGAGCCGCGAATCGCGCCGGGTTTATTGACTCGCACCCTGACCCAACGGACATCGAATTCGTCGCGAACGATAGCGGCGATTTTCTCCGCCAGTGTTTCAACCAGCTGGAAACTCGATTCGGCGACAAACTCCTGGATTCGCTTCGCAACCGACTTGTAGTTCAGCGTATCGGCCACCTCATCAGTTGCCGCTGCCTTCGCAATATCGGCACTCATTTCCAGATCAATAACGACGGTCTGGCGAATGCGGCGCTCCCATTCCCAGATGCCGATGATCGTGTCGACCTTGAGTTCATTGAGAAAAATTATGTCCATAGTCCTGTTTGTCCCGGGTCAGGCTGCGACGGGTACGCCGAGCGATTCGAGTGACCATCGCGCGACGGCCTTGATTTCCAGAACGCCTGCGGCCTCGGCAAGCCACATCGCGCCGGCAACCGCGATCATCGCACCGTTATCGGTGCAAAACTCGAAACGCGGGTAGAAGACTTCGCCCGGAAAACGCGCCGCCATGTCGTCGCGAAGCAGTCGATTGGCACCGACCCCGCCGGCCACCACGAGCCGGTCAAGTCCGGCTGTTTCGGCCGCGCGGATCGTTTTCGCGACCAGTGTATCGACGGCGGCACGCTGGAACGATGCCGCAATATTGGCCCGCACCTGCTCGAGACGCCCGTCCGCTTCGGCTTTCCTGACCTCCAGCATCACCGCGGTTTTAAGGCCACTGAAGCTGAAGTCCAGCGTCGGCCGGTTCAGCATGGGCCGCGGAAATTCAAATGCCGTGTCGTCGCCCGATTCCGCCAGCCGGGCAAGCAATGGCCCGCCGGGATAGGCCAGGCCAAGCAACTTGGCCGTCTTGTCGAAGGCTTCGCCAGCAGCGTCATCCAGCGTGGTGCCGAGCACCTCGTAGCACCCAAGCGCCTTAACCGCGATCAGCAGCGTGTGCCCACCGGAGACCAGCAATGCAAGAAACGGAAATCCAGGCGGCTCCTCTTCCAGCATCGGCGCCAGCAGGTGACCCTCCATGTGGTGCACCGGGACCACCGGGCAATCCCAGGCGAGACCCAGACCGTTCGCCATGCCGCCACCGACCATCAGTGCACCAATCAGTCCCGGTCCGGCCGTGTAGGCAATCGCATCCGGCTTCTCGACGCCCGCCTCTCTCATAACCTGTTGAATTAATGGCAAAAGCATCCGAACGTGGTCGCGAGAGGCGATTTCCGGGACCACCCCGCCGTAGGCGGCATGCAGGTCGACCTGGCTATGCAGCGCATTGGCGATCAAGCCGCGTTCGCTGCAAAACAGCGCGACGCCGGTTTCGTCGCAGCTGGTCTCGATGCCCAGCGTAATCTTGGATGAGGTCATAGGCGGCGAATCATAAGTGAACCCTTTGCAAACCGCCAAATGTGGCGTTATCATACGCGGCTCAGTCCCGGCCCTTGCGCCGGGTTTATTTATGTCTGGACGGAATACCTGAACAATGCCAAGTGTTCGCGTAAAAGAAAACGAGTATTTTGACGCTGCGCTGCGTCGCTTCAAACGTGCCTGTGAAAAGGCCGGCATCCTCACCGAGCTTCGTCGTCGTGAATTCTACGAGAAGCCAACCCAGGAGCGGAAGCGTAAGAAAGCAGCAGCCGTCAAGCGCCACCTGAAGCGCCTATCTCGCGACGACGCCAAGCGCACCCGCCTTTACTGAGTCGAGCTCTACGGAGCAGCTGTCGCCATTGAGCGCATCGATGTCCCTTAAAGGCCAAATTACAGACGACATGAAGTCCGCCATGAAGGCCGGTGACAAAGACCGGCTCAAAGTGGTGCGTCTCATTCTGGCTGCGATCAAGCAAATCGAAGTCGATACCCGCGCCGAGCTCGATGACGCGGCGGTGCTCGCGGTGCTGACCAAGATGGTCAAGCAACGCCGGGATTCCGTTGAGCAATTCGAGGCTGGCAACCGCGAGGACCTGGCCAAAATCGAGCGCGATGAGATCGCCGTTCTGGAGCACTACCTGCCCGAGCCACTGTCCCAGGAAGAGCTGACCCGGATGGTCGACGAGGTGATCAAGGCGACGGGTGCAGAAGGCATTCGCGACATGGGCAAGGTCATGGGCCAGATCAAATCCAGGGCAGCGGGCCGCGCCGATATGGGCGCCGTTGGTGCCACCGTCAAAGAACGCCTCGGGGCACTCTAGCCGTCACCGGGTCCTGA
>JAUHYO010000224.1 GCA_030426325.1 Gammaproteobacteria bacterium
GTGGTGTGCGATGCTGTTGGCGCTACGATTCGAGTTTGTTCGACGAATCGCTGATCAAGGCATGGTCAGTTGCATTCGAAAATCTGATACGCGTAGTGTGCCGGGATCCGGAACGTCTCTTGTCAGAGTATGACCTGGTCGGCGATAAGGCTTTTGCGGACCGCTTTGTGACGGGAGGGTCTCGCACTGACAACAAGCCGGAGACCCTGATCGAGCTATTCGCGACCAGTGCGACAGCGAACCTGGCTCGACCGGCTGTGACGGGTCCCGATGAAACGATCACATACGCAGAACTGGACAATCGTTCAACTGTGGTTGCGCAGCGATTGGTTCGGCTCGGTGTGTCTGCCGGGGATTATGTCGGCTTGTGCGCAGCGAGGACAAGCAATCTGCCTGTCTTGCTACTGGGCATACTAAAAGCCGGAGGAGCCTATATACCGCTGGATCCTGCTTTCCCCGAAAGCCGTTTGTGTTACATGGTAGAGCACAGTCGCGCCAGCCGAATTATCTGTGACTCGGCGTACGCGTCGATATTCGATTCGAGCGGAGTATCGATTATTGATACAGCCCCTCTGGTCGAATCAGCGCAGGACGAACTCGATATCCGGCTTCCGGAAATTGATGCGTCCGATAGCGCATATGGCATATACACATCAGGTTCGACCGGTTTGCCGAAGGGCGTTGAGATTTCCCATAGCAATGTCGCAAATTTTCTTCTCAGCATGGTGCGCGAGCCTGGATTTGAAGCGAACGATAAGTTATTGGCGGTTACAACGCTGTCTTTTGATATATCCGTGCTCGAGTTATTCGCACCGCTCGTCGCTGGCGCTTCGGTAGAAATCGCCAGCAAAGATGAAATTGCGGACATTGCCCGCCTCATTGAGCGAATTGACTCGCGTGATATAACGATCATGCAGGCAACTCCGAGCTTGTGGCGCATGCTGCTGGATTCGGGCTGGAGTGGTAAAAAGAATATGCGCGTGCTGTGCGGCGGTGAGGCGTTTCCGCCCGATTTGGTCGGTCGATTACTGCCATGCGTATCAGAGGTGTGGAACATGTATGGCCCGACAGAGACAACTGTCTGGTCATCCTGTGCCCGACTGGAGCCGGGTGAGCGTATACATATCGGAAGACCCATCGATGAGACGCAGTTATATGTGTTGAACTCGGCAATGCGTCACCAACCAGTGGGCGTACCTGGCAACTTATGGATTGGTGGCGCCGGGGTTGCCAAAGGTTACCTGCATGCCGATGAGCTCACCTCGGCATCTTTTATTGCCAGCCCATTTTCTAGTACACAGCGCCTGTATGACACCGGCGACATAGCGCGCATCAATAGCGCCGGACAACTTGAGCATCTCGGTCGTCGTGATGGCCAGATAAAGATGCGTGGGTTCAGGATAGAGTTGGGCGAGATCGAATCGCGAATTTCAGATTATCCGGGCGTCCTGGCCAATGCCGCCAATTTGTGGCACAAATCGACTGGCGACAGTCGCCTGGTTGCATACGTCGCGGGCGACGCGAACCTGGATTTGTCGGCATTGCGCACTTTTGTCGCGGAACATCTACCGGACTACATGGTTCCTCAGCATTTCGAAAAGATTGACGAAATCCCGCTCACCCAAAACGGGAAAATTGATCGGCGACAACTTCCCGCACCCAGGACGGCCAATATTGAAGTTGTCGATCAACCCGATGATTGGACGGACACTGAGCGGCGCGTAGCAACAATTTGGTGCGAGATCGTCGGGACCAGTGAAGTTCGGCGTGGCGATAGCTTTTTCGAGATTGGCGGGCACTCGTTGCTCGCAGCGCGTTCTGTAGCGGCTATAAATAACCAACTAGGTACAACGTGTTCGATTCGCGATCTGCTTTCTTATCCGGTATTGAAGGATTTTGCCGGGAGGTTAACAGCCTCGACGGGATCTGCCGCGGGTGATCGGCTGGTCGAGATTGCCGTTTCGAATGATTCAGGGCCGACACCCGCTACCTCTTCACAGGCGAGGATGTGGTACCTGTACCAGCTAGAAGACGGTTCGAGCGTTTACAATTTGCCGTTGCAGATAGATTTGGATGGACCACTCGATCTCCAGGTTCTGAAAAAGAGTTTGGATTCCGTCGTCGCGCGGCACGATTCACTAAGAACGTGTTTCTACGAGCATGATTCGAAGGTGTATCAGCGCATCGTCGATTGCCACATCGATTTGACGTCGAGCAAGGTCTCGGACGACGATGACGTGCCAGCTTTGTTGGGAACGTTCGTCTCTCAAGAATTTGAGCTTACAAAAGCCCCGCTGATCCGAGCTCACCTTTTCGAGATGACAGACAAATCCAGTCTCGTCATTGTCATGCACCACATTATCGCCGACGGCATCAGTACCCAGCTGCTTTTTGAAGAATTAGCATCGACATACGAATCGATTGCGCGATCCGGCGACGATATGCTCCAGCGACCGTCGTTGCAGTTCTCGGATTTCGCGAGGTGGCAGCATGAGAATCTTGAGTCGCGCCATTACGATAAACAGTTGCAATACTGGTGCGAGCAACTGTCCGGTGAATTGCCGTTGCTGGACTTCCCGAGCGATAAACCCAGACGAACACAAAGCTATCGCGGGGCACTCGTAAAGAGCCAGATAGCTCAGGCGACTTTTACGGCGGCAGTCGAATTCTGCAAGAAGCAGGGTTGCACGCTGTATATGCTTCTAATTTCCGTGTACGCAATTACGTTGTCGAGATATGCAGCGCAGACGGACTTGGTCATTGGCACACCTGTCCACGGACGAAAACATCCAAAGCTTGAAAGTCTTATCGGGATGTTTACGAATACGCTGGCACTACGATTTAACCTAGACGGCAATCCTAGTGTTAGCGAATTCATTGATTACGTCAAAGACACCTGTACGGCTGCATTTGAGAATGAAGACCTGCCGTTCGAGAAACTGGTCGAGGTATTGAATCCCGAACGCGATATGAGTCGCACGCCAATTTTTCAGACCATGTTCACGATGCAACAGACGTTCGATGACCTGAGGCGGGTTTCAGCCGACGTCAGCTGGTCGCCAGTTGCAATGGACAGCAATGTTGCCAGAACGGATATCAGTGCCTGGGCCTGGGCATCGGACCGAGAGTTGGTATTCGCGCTGGAGTACGCAAGCGACTTGTTCGATGCGAAGGTCGTGGAAGGATTTCTTCGGAGCTTTGAGCACGTACTCGCGGCGGTGGTCGAGGGTTGCACGTCTAGCATTTCAGAAGTCTCGCTTTGGTCAGCGCAGGAAGCCCGCGAGCATGTCGAGCGTTGTAATGACACCCGAACAAATTTCGACCTCGGCCAAACCACTCTACAACTTTTTGACGAAGCTGCTGCCAAAATTCCGGAGTCGATTGCCCTGCGTTCACGTGGCGAATCGATAACCTACCGGGAGCTGTCAGAGACGAGTTGCAGGCTTGCTGGCTACCTGAAGAGTCAGTCGATCGGTTGTGGCGACAAAGTTGCTGTATGCATGGACCGGTCAGAGCGTATGGTCGCGGTATTGCTGGCAATTATGCGAGTTGGTGCTGCCTACGTACCGCTCGATCCGGCACATCCGTCGGAACGACTGGAGTTCGTAATCCGGGATTCCGGTGTGCGGCTCGTACTCGTGTCTCGTCTGGACGGCCACTTCGAAGTCACGGACGATGTTCGATTAGTCTCGCTCGAAGTGGAGTGGGACAGCATCCAGGAAACTTGCGATGCTACTCATGTCGACTCATCCGTCGCTGAGAACGTTGCGTACGTCATTTATACGTCAGGGTCTACGGGCAAACCGAAAGGTGTGCGTGTACCGCATCGTGCGTTGAGCAATTTTCTGTTGGCGATGCAGATTCGACCCGGATTCAGGGCAGATGACACGCTGCTATCGGTAACCACGCTTTCTTTCGACATTTCGGGTCTGGAAATCTTTCTACCACTGGTAAGCGGCGGTTGTGTAGTAATAGCCGACCAGGACGATGTGCAGGATGGCGGGCGGCTTTCCAAGCTGATTGAGAAGCACGACGTCTCGGTCATGCAGGCAACCCCTGCGACATGGCGCATATTGTTGTCTTCGGGGTGGCCGGGTAGCAACACACTGCGCGCCCTGTGTGGAGGAGAAGCGATGCCGCCGGACCTGGCGGATAGTCTGCAGCCGAAAGTCAAGGAGCTGTGGAATATGTACGGCCCGACTGAGACGACGATCTGGTCGAGCTGTATGCGAATTTCCTCGTCGAATGACCTGTCAATCGGTACGCCGATTGCGAACACCCGGATGTACATTCTCGACGAACACAAAAAATTGACCCCCTTGGGCGTGTGCGGGGAACTCTACATTTCAGGCGCCGGCGTGGCGCTGGGGTATCTGAACAGGGAATCGCTTACGCAGGCGCACTTCGTCGACGATCCGTTTTCGGATCGTTTTACAACAATGTATGCCACCGGTGATCATGCCCGGCTTCGTGCCGACGGCAATTACCACTTTGTTGGTCGAAAGGATAATCAGGTCAAGCTGCGCGGATATCGCATCGAAATGGGCGATGTCGAGTCGCACATTGCTGATATCGACGGCGTTGAGCAAGTGGTAGCGAGCGTCGTGGAACTGCGGCCCGGTGATAATCGATTGGTCGCCTACATTGTTGGCAAAATTCCGCTGGACGATGCGGGATTGCGGGTCAGGCTGCGTAAGGCGCTTCCTGAGTATATGATTCCGCAGCATTTCGTCATGATGTCAGCGATTCCACTGTCCCCCAGCGGGAAGGTCGATCGAAAGTCTCTGCCTCTGCCGGAGGGTAGCGTTTCGCGAGGGGAAGGGCGGGCGCCGAAGTCGAAATCGGAAATTGCGGTTGCTGAGGCTTTTTCAGACGTTCTGGGTTGCGAGGTTCGTGATCTTGACGCGGACTTTTTTGAGTTGGGCGGTCATTCGCTATTAGGCGCTGGAGTTATTGCGCGAATCAACGCCAAGTTGGGAATCGATCTTTCGTTAAGAACATTGTTTCAATACACGCGGTGTGGACAACTCGCGCAGGCGATTGACGACGATGCACGCACCCGAACCCCGCAGAAGTTCACGTCTCTAAGTTCTGTGACGGTCGGAAAAGCAGTACCGCTCGCATATGCCCAGGAGCGGGTCTGGTTTCTGCAGAAGATGCAGCCGGAAAGTGTCGCATACAACCTCGCCGGCGCCCTTCAATTCCAGGGTGGGCTCAACAAGGATGCTTTGCAGTTTTCCTTGAACGGGATTCTCCAAAGGCATGAAGCACTTCGTTCGCGAATCCAGAGCAAGCGCGGCGTTCCTTCCCAGGTTGTTTGTAAACACACCGCTCTGGCGTTGGATGTCCAGCACGTCAGGGACGAATCCGAGCTTAAGAAAAGTCTGTCAGCGGCTGTGTCTGAGCCATTCGATCTTGAGAACGATTCACTTATACGTCTGCGCCTGTTCGAGCTTGCGCCGGACTGGCATGTTCTTTTGATAGTTATTCACCACATCGTATCGGACGCCTGGTCACTGGGTATCCTGGCCAGGGAGCTCGAGCAGGGATACAACGACTATCCCGACGGCGGTGCAGAGGAGAGTAACAAACGGCTTCCGCAGTACGCACAGTTCGCCGTGTGGCAGCGTGAGTTCCTGGCGAGCGAGCATATTGTCGCGCAAATTGACTATTGGAAGCGCACCCTTTCCGGACGAG
>JAUHYO010000225.1 GCA_030426325.1 Gammaproteobacteria bacterium
CGATGCAATCGTGCCTTCGATCAGTTTCAGGAGTGCCTGTTGCACACCTTCACCTGACACATCTCTGGTTATCGACGGGTTGTCCGATTTTCTTGAGATTTTATCGATCTCATCGATGTAGACGATGCCGGTTTGTGCTTTTTCGACATCGTAGTCGCACTTCTGCAGCAACTTTTGAATAATATTTTCAACGTCTTCGCCGACATATCCCGCTTCAGTGAGCGTGGTCGCATCCGCGATGGTGAATGGCACGTTGAGCAGACGGGCCAGGGTCTCAGCCAGCAGCGTCTTGCCGCAACCGGTCGGGCCAATCAGCAGAATATTGCTTTTCGCCAGCTCGACGTCGTCCTTATTGCGCTCGTTCAGACGGTCATTGAGGCGTTTGTAGTGGTTGTAGACGGCAACGGACAGCACTTTCTTCGCGCGTTCCTGGCCAATCACGTACTCATCGAGGACCGCATTGATTTCGGTCGGCTTTGGTAACTTGTCGTGGCCGGTTTCACCAGCGTCTTCAAGCTCTTCGCGAATGATATCGTTGCACAGCTCAACGCACTCATCGCAGACAAATACCGACGGGCCTGCGATTAGCTTGCGAACTTCGTGCTGAGACTTGCCGCAAAAAGAACAATAAAGGAGTTTGCCGTCCTCGTTCTTACCGCGGGTTTCATCGCTCATACGTGCATTGCCTTTGTGACGAAAATTCAGGCAATTTGACCTGCCCGTATCAATGGGTTGCTAGTTTACATGGGCCATTACAAGCTGCAAAGCCATAGGTCACATAAGTGACAAATAACGTTATAACTGTTTGATATTTAAAGAATCACTCGGCGGGTTTCTGGCGCATATCCTTGCGGTTTGCCAGAACTGTGTCGATCAGCCCGTATTTAACGGCGGCTTCAGCGCCCATGAAGTTGTCACGCTCAAGATCCCGTTCAATCTTCTCCACATCCTGGCCGGTGTGCTTGGCCATGATTTCGTTGAGCCGCCGTTTCAGTGCAATCACCTCTTCGGCATGGATACTGATGTCCGTCACCTGCCCCTGATAGCCGGCACTCGGCTGGTGCACCATGACCCGGGAATGTGGCAATGCGAAACGCTTGCCTTTGGTGCCACCGGCCAGCAACAGCGCTCCCATACTGGCAGCCTGCCCGACACAAATGGTGGATACATCGCAGTTGATGAATTGCATCGTGTCGTAAATTGAGAGACCGGACGAGACCACGCCACCCGGTGAATTGATGTAAAGGTGGATATCCTTGTTGGCGTTTTCGGACTCGAGGTACAGAAGCTGTGCCACGATCAGATTGGCCATCTGATCTTCAACCGGCCCGACAATAAAAATCAGCCGGTCTTTCAGGAGTCTTGAATAGATGTCATAGGCACGTTCGCCGCGCGCCGTCTGTTCGACGACCATCGGTACGAGATTCAATGATGTTGGGCTCATAGTCTGCTTTCCGTCCTGCACTGGTCTTTTAATTATCTCATGAAGCCGGGGCGTTCATGAACTCCTTGAATGAAATCTTTTTTGACTTTGTCTGTCCATGCTCGACCACCCAGTCGACAGCCTGCTGCTCGACAATCATGGGTTCAATCTGCTGCATAATCTGCGGATTGCTCATGTACATGTTCACCATGTCCTCGGCGTTTTCGTAACCGGCACACATTTCCTCAACCCGTGCGCGCATCATGTCCTGGTTGACCGAGATTTCCTTGTCCGAAATCAGCTGGCGTAGCAGCAACCCAAGCGCGACACGCTTTTCGGCTGCGTCGGCAAAATTGGCCAGTGGCGGTGCCTGATCAGGTTCTTCAACCCCCATCCGCTGCATGGCATCACGTTGCATGGCGTGCATTTCCTCATGCTTGAGCGCATGCGGTACATCCAGCGGATTCGTTTCGAGCAATGCGTTCATGACTTGCTCACGCAGGTCATTTTTGACCTTCTGTGATGCTTCACGCTCCATGTTTTCACGGACATCCTTCGTGAACTGCTCCATGCCACCTTCTGTCACATTGAACAATGCAGCAAATCCATCGTTCAGTTCGGGCAGGACTTCCTGCTCGACCTTGTGCGCTGTGATCGTGAATTCAGCTTTTTGCCCGGCCAGCTCATCGGCGTGGTATTCCTTCGGGAATTTCACCTTGAAGGTCTTTTCTTCGCCTGCCTTGACGCCGGTCAGGCCTTTCTCAAAGTCAGGAAGCATCTGGCCGGCACCGAGCACGACCGGATAGTCTTTGGCTTCGCCGCCTTTGAATACTTCGCCTTTGAGCTTGCCAACGAAATCAATTGTCACACGATCGCCTTCGGCGCTCTTGCGATCAACCTCTTCCCAGCTCGCTTTTTGCTTCCGAAGATTCAGCATCATGTCGTCGAGGTCACTGTCGTCAATCGTAACCTCCGGCTTTTCGATCTTGATTTTCTCAAGATTCTTAAGTTCAACAACGGGCATGACCTCGAACGTTGCCGTGAACGCGAAGGTCTTGCCGTTTTCTTCTTCCGTTTCGATCTTCGGGCCGCCTGCCGGTGTCAGCTTTTCGCGGGTCACCGCCTCGGTATAGCTTTTTTGCAGCACTTCACTCAGGACTTCCTGGCGAACCTGCTTGCCGTAGCGTTTCCTGACGACGTTCGCCGGTACCTTGCCGGGACGAAAACCCTTGATCTTGGCCGTACGACCGACGGATTTCAGGCGGGAATTAACTTGTTGCTCGATAGGCTCAAGAGGCAGCTCGACACGCATACGGCGTTCTAGAGTACCTGTCGATTCGACAGTGACGTCCATTCTATAAATTCTCTATTTATTAGTTGCTTAACAAGGATTTGATGACCATTTGGACGTGGTGCGAAAGGAGAGACTCGAACTCTCACGGGTTGCCCCACCGGCACCTAAAGCCGGCGCGTCTACCAATTCCGCCACTCTCGCCCGAATCGTGCGATAAAATCACTCGCAATCTCGTCCAGCCGGACATTATACCGCGACATCGTCTGGCATTGGAATCCCCGTGGCACGCCTAGGACAGGAAGCGGAAACGGTCTTTCAGTTTTTCGTCCAGGCTGTGCACTCGGCCGGCATGGACGGCGGCCAGAACGACCAGGATCATGAACCAGACCGCGTCGTGGTTCTGGGAGGCCAGGAAGCCCTGCCCCTTGGTGAACCAGAACATTGCCACCATGAAGGCACCGGCTATCGCGGCGTATCGAGTCGCCAGCCCAAGAATCAGCGCCACCCCCAGCACCAGCTCGCCCCAGGCCACCAGGAACGCGAATATCCCGTGATTCGGCAATACAACGGCTTCGAGAAATGGCCGCATAAACCCGTAACTCTTGTCCAGGTTGCCGGTGACAAACCCTGACAATCCATCGGCGAAGTTCGGGTTGGTAATCTTGCCAAAACCGTACTTCAGGAAAAACACTCCGGTATAGACGCGCAATAGCGTGATGGGCCACAGCTTCGCTGTCTTTTTCTTCGTGAATTCATTCAGGCGGGACATTTCGTCGTTCCCCGGCAAAAGGCAGCGAATATCATACATCGAATGTCGAAGATTCCCATTGGCTATTGAACAGCAGGTGCTTAGTATTGGCGCATGAGCAATGACGAACCGAACAATCCACAACATCACGGCATGAACGTCGCCGGTCTGCGCCGGTCCGCGACTGGATTTGTGCTCGACCGGGAAGATCTTGACGACGACCCGGTCGCACAGTTCGAAGGCTGGTTCAAGTACGCCTGCGAAACCGTCGCAATGGATCCGAATGCGGTTGCACTGTCGACGGTCGATAGTGAAGGCCGGCCAAGCTGCCGTACGGTGTTACTGAAGTCGTTTGATGAAAACGGCTTCGTCTTTTACACCAACTACGAGAGCAACAAGGCGCGGCATATTGAAGCCAACCCAAACGTTTCGATGTTGTTCTTTTGGTCAGACTCGGCCCGGCAAGTGCGAATTCGTGGCCGGGCAGAACGCATGTCCGCCGCGGATACTCTCAAGTATTTTGTGTCACGACCGCGTGGCAGCCAGATCGGCGCCTGGGTGTCGGCGCAAAGCAGCGTCATATCGTCACGGTCTTTGCTGGAAACCAAGTTCCAGGAGATCAAGACAAAGTTCAAGAACAAGGAAGTACCGTTACCTTCGTTCTGGGGCGGCTATCGTGTCGTGCCGGAGGTTTTCGAGTTTTGGCAGGGACGGCGCAACCGCCTGCATGACCGGTTTCAATACACGAAACAGGATGACGGAAGCTGGGCAATCGAACGCCTCGCGCCCTGATGGCAAGTGGAAAAGTGGTGGGCCCTCAGGGACTCGAACCCTGGACCAAGAGATTAAGAGTCTCCTGCTCTACCAACTGAGCTAAAGGCCCACTGTGGGAAAATGGGGTGGACGATGGGACTCGAACCCACGACGACCGGCATCACAAGCCGGGGCTCTACCAACTGAGCTACGCCCACCACTGACTTTTCCGTTTTCCAATTCTACGCCGAAATGGCGCGCCCGGCAGGACTCGAACCTGCAACATTCGGCTTAGAAGGCCGATGCTCTATCCGGTTGAGCTACGGGCGCATCCGCAACGGCCGTCCTGCCAGAGAAGAAAGCCGGCTGGTCGGGGCAGAGAGATTCGAACTCCCGACCCTCTGCTCCCAAAGCAGATGCGCTACCAGACTGCGCCATGCCCCGATGCCAGATTCTCCGCCACAAAAGCACAGAGCAAACCCCTGACCCTTCTGCGGGGTGCGATCATACGGCTGCCTCGCCCGTCGATCAAGCGAATACTCCCCTTCATCCGCCAACATGGCCGCGACTTTCGGGCTCAGGTATATTGCCGTTTCCGACAATATTTCACCTCCGGAGATCCATGAAAAAGACGCTCGTCGCCCTGTTGCTCGCCCTATCCGGCGCCGTCGCCTGTGCAGCCGACAAGGTACCGGCCCATCCCCATATCCAGGTCGAAACCACGGAAGGCTCATTTAAACTGGAGCTCGACGGCAAAGCCGCCCCGCTGACCGTTGCCAATTTCTTGAAGCTGGTCGATTCGGGATTCTATAACGGCACCATTTTCCACCGCATTATCCCGGGGTTTATGGCGCAAGGCGGCGGGTATACGCCGGGTTTCAAGCCCAAGGATCCAGAGGACACCGTCCCAAACGAATCCGGGAACGGGCTGACCAATCTGCGTGGCACAATCGCAATGGCACGAACGGCGGATCCGCACTCGGCCGGTTCGCAGTTCTTCATCAATGTTGCCAACAACGTTGGCCAGGACCTGAATTCGCCCAATCTGGATCCGGTTAAGGATCCGGTGCGTGGGCGCTGGGGTTACACGGTGTTTGGCTACGTTATCGAAGGCATGGATGTCGTCGACAAAATCGTCAGCGCCGAATCGGCGCCCAACGGACCCGGCGGCGCACCGGCGCCGATGTAAGGCCAGCGCGGGCGTCCGGGCCAGCGCCCACCCCTCGCCGCCGGGGTGCCAGGTCGCGGCGCTCAGCCCCCCCCGGGCCACGCCCCGTCGCCCCTCGCCGGGCTCCCACCCGGTCAGACCGCGTGCGTCCCAGGCCCCTCGGGCGGAGCGCCCCAGCAGAGGGCGGGCGATGGGGGCCAGGGCCAGGATCGCGCCCGGCGCCTCGGGATCCAGGGCCACCGCCGCGCCCGGGCTGCTCAGGATCAGCCTGCCCTCGCCGCCGTGGAGCGCGGCGTCGAGGCCCCCGGTC
>JAUHYO010000226.1 GCA_030426325.1 Gammaproteobacteria bacterium
TGTATCGAAACGCGTAATCCTCAAGTTCCCATTTCAATTGCCAGACACCGAGGCGATTCGCCAGCGGAGCAATAATTTCGCGCGTTTCTATCGCAAGTGCCTGCTGCACGGCGCGGGGCTCCTTGCGTGCCTCGCGAAGTCGAAGAAGCTGTTCGGCAATCCTGACCAGGACCAGCCGGACATCCGAAACCACCGCAAGCAACATCTTGCGCAATGCCTCGGATTGCTGCACGGCGAGCGCCTCGCCCGGTTGCCAGTTGCCGGGAAGCGAAAACTGGTCGAGTTGCTGCAGCCCTAGAAGGTGTCGAGATATGGTTTCCAGTGGATTGTTTTTTAAGTGTTTTTCATTGAGGATTTCCTCGCGTAACAAAGGGTAGGCATGCACTGCAGCGATAATCGCTTTGGGAAGTCCGAGCGGTTCAACGATTGCGGCAATTTGCTCGCCCTCACGACGCGCGGCGGTCAGTCCCGGCATCTCGGGCAAGTCCGCAAGATACTGGCGCACTTCGGCGACGATATCGTCCGGTTCGCTGCCATTCCTCTGTTTTTCAGCGTCGCTGGTCGCCATTTAATGATTTTCTCGTGTGTGCCTGTTTGCTCAATACCCGCTATCATACGCGCAGTTTCCACCGGGCATTCCGGTCGGAGGCGGACTTGGGCAATGTAAGAGCAGGACATAATGGCAGGACACAGTAAATGGGCGAATATCCAGCACCGCAAGGGTGCCCAGGATAAAAAGCGCGGTAAACTTTTTACCAAGTTGATTCGCGAAATTACCGTCGCGGCGAAAATGGGCGGCAGTGATATTGATGCGAATCCGCGCTTGCGGCTGGCTGTTGACAAGGCGAAAGCGCAAAGCATGCCGAAAGACAATATCGAGCGCGCAATCAAACGCGGTGCCGGAGAGACGGACGGTGCGGATTACCAGGAGATTCGCTACGAGGGCTACGGGCCCGGTGGCACCGCCGTGATGGTCGATTGCCTGACAGACAATCGAAACCGTACCGTTGCCGAAGTGCGTCACGCATTTGCCAAGTACGGCGGCAACCTGGGCGCTGATGGTTCCGTTAATTATTTGTTCGATCATGTCGGGCAGATCTGGATTCCTGCTGGCATTGGCGAAGAGAAAGTCATGGAAGCGGCGATCGAAGCGGGCGCCGAAGACGTTGTCGCCGATGCGGACGGCTCCGTCGAAGTAATCACTGCACCGGGCGATTTCGAGCAGGTCCGGGATGCCATGCGGAAGGCCGGTATCGAGCCCGATGAAGCACAAGTCACGATGCGTGCATCGACCAGTGCAGCACTCGGCGTTCAGGAAGCCTCGTCAATGATCAAAATGCTCGAAGTGCTCGAAGATCTGGACGATGTCCAGCAGGTATACAGCAACGCAGACATCAGTGAAGACGTAATGAAGCAACTCGATGACTGATTCGATGACAAGGCGGCGCATTTTGGGGATCGATCCCGGTTCCCGACTGACAGGCTTTGGTGTTGTTGATTTCTACGGCGACAAGGCGGCGTATATCGCCAGCGGCACGGTTCGAAGCATTGACGGTGCGTTCGCGGATCGGCTGCGGCAGATATTCGAGTCCGTTGGCAGCATTGTTGATGAATACCGCCCGGACATCGTATCGATCGAGAGCGTCTTCATGCACAAGAACGCCGGCAGCGCACTCAAGCTTGGCCAGGCACGCTCTGCGGCAATCTGCGCGACGTTTCGGCATGGGGCGGAAGTGTTCGAATATGCGCCGCGTGAAATTAAACAGGCCATCGTCGGTAGCGGCGCCGCCAGCAAGGAGCAGGTACAGCACATGGTGGTGTCACTGTTGAGCCTTGATGGTGCGCCGGCGCCGGATGCAGCCGATGCGCTGGCGGCGGCTTTGTGCCACGGACACCAACGTCGATTGCATGCGGTGTTGGGAACCGGCGGTGCAATTGCGGGTGCACGATGATTGGATCGCTTCGCGGCCGCCTGACGATGAAGCAGGCGCCACTGATTGTTGTCGAGTGCGCCGGTGTCGGCTATGAAGTGGAGACGCCGATGTCTACGTTTCTCGATTTACCCGAAATCGGTTCGGAATTATCTCTCTACACGCACTTGCTGGTACGCGAAGACGCACAAATTCTTTACGGGTTCTCGAGCGAAGACGAACGACTGATGTTTCGCACGCTACTTAAAGTCAATCGCGTTGGAGCGAAAATGGCGCTGGGTATCTTGTCGGCGATGTCCACCAATGATTTTCGGCGCTGCGTTGAGTACGAAGACGCAACATCGCTGTCCAGGATTCCCGGCGTCGGCAAGAAAACGGCAGAGCGCCTTATCATAGAGATGCGTGATCGCATCGACGCGGCCGCACCGGGTGGCGGCAAAGCGGCACCGCTGACCGCTGAAGCCAGCGCTCGCAGCGAAGCCGTCGATGCGCTGGTCGCACTCGGCTACAAGCCGAAGGAAGTCAACAGCCTGATTGCAGGGCTCGATACAGATAACAAATCGGCCGAGGACATCATTCGTCTCGCACTCAGACAGGTGGCGCACTAGATGGCGAGCGTAGAACATGACCGGCTCAGCACTGGAGCCACAACCGGCGATGACAAGGTATTTGACCGCGCGATCCGGCCAAAGACATTGCAAGACTATCGCGGCCAACCCGCGGTCAATCAGCAGATGGGCATATTCATCGAGGCGGCGCGGAAACGCGAAGAGGCCCTTGATCATGTCCTGATTTTCGGGCCGCCAGGCCTTGGCAAGACGACACTTGCACACATTATCGCGAACGAGATGGGCGTGACGTTGCGGCAGACGTCCGGCCCGGTGCTCGAGCGGCCGGGCGACCTCGCGGCCATCCTGACCAACCTCGAGCCGAATGACGTGCTGTTTGTCGATGAAATTCACCGCCTGAGCCCGGTGGTTGAAGAAGTGCTTTATCCGGCAATGGAAGATTTTCAGCTGGACATCATGATCGGCGAGGGGCCGGCTGCGCGCTCAATCAAGCTCGAGTTGCCGCCATTTACGCTGGTGGGTGCGACCACGCGTGCGGGATTGCTCACGTCGCCGCTTCGTGATCGCTTCGGTATCGTGCAGCGGCTCGAGTTTTATTCGGCCCAGGATCTTGAGCAAATTGCGCACCGGTCGGCCGGGATACTGAATCTGCCGATTGAGGATGAAGGCGCGAGAGCGATCGCGACGCGCTCTCGCGGCACGCCCCGTATCGCCAACCGACTGCTCCGTCGGGTGCGCGATTTCGCTGAAGTCGAGGGCAACGGGGTTGTCACAGGTGCTGTCGCGCAAAAGGCAATGGACATGCTGCAGGTCGATCCATTCGGATTCGATGCATCCGACCGGCGATTGTTGTTAACGATTATTGAGAAATTCGATGGTGGTCCAGTGGGTATCGAGAGCCTGGCAGCCGCGATCGGTGAAGAGCGCGGCACGCTTGAAGACGTGCTGGAACCCTACCTGATCCAGCAGGGATTCATGATGCGCACGGCGCGAGGCCGGGTCGCGACCGGGAATGCCTACCTGCATTTTGGCTTGAAACCGCCATCCGCTACCGCGACCGGGGAATTACCGTTTGATGATGAATAAACCCTTCGAGTGGCCGGTTCGCGTTTACTACGAAGATACCGACGCCCAGGCGGTTGTCTATTACGCGAACTATTTTCGCTTTATGGAGCGTGCCCGGACGGAATGGCTGCGTGCATTGGGCGTTGACCAGGTCGCGTTAATGCAAGACGATCGCCGAATTTTCGTCGTCACGGAAACGAAAGCGCAGTTTTTGCAACCGGCACGACTGAATGACGAGCTGATTGTCACGGCGAGCCTGGGGCAGGTGACACGTGCCACGTTCGAAATAGAGCAAAATATTTATCGCAATAACCTGGACGGCGAACTCCTGGTCCGCGGCGGGGTCATAGCAGCCTACCTTGATGCCGACACCATGAAGCCAAAACGCGTACCCCCGTCCCTATTTGAGGAAATAACACCATGACTGCAGATATGTCCGTCCTTAGTCTCTTGTGGGACGCCAGTATTCCCGTGCAGGTTGTCATGTTGCTGCTCGTTGGGGCCTCGTTGATGTCCTGGAGCATCATTTTTACCAAGCGACGCCTGATTCGACGCACCAAGGACGCGTCGGATGAGTTTGAAGCCGCATTCTGGTCCGGTGGCGATCTCAACACGCTATATCGCAGCGCAACCCGCGCCAAAGGCGGAAGCATTGGCATGGCGAGCATCTTCGAGTCGGGTTTTCGCGAGTTCAACCGGGCCTTGCAGGCGGATGGCACCAGCAACGACAAGTTGATTGAAGAGTGCCGGCGCGCCATGCATGTCGCCCAGATGCGGGAGGTCGATCGCCTGGAACAAAGCCTGGCGACGCTTGCCACTATTGGTTCGACTAGCCCGTACGTCGGCCTGTTCGGGACTGTGTGGGGGATCATGGGCGCGTTCATGGGGCTTGCGAATGTGCAATCCGCCACGCTGGCCGTTGTCGCACCGCCGATCGCTGAAGCCCTGATCGCGACCGCGATGGGCCTGTTTGCCGCGATTCCTGCGGTCATTGCCTACAACCGCTATGCGGACAAAGTCGTGCGACTCGAATACCGTTACGACGGCTTCATGGAAGAATTCTCGAGCATCCTGCAACGACACGCGCGCGCTAAAAAGGGAGCTTGAGATGGCGACGCCGCTGCAAAAGCGCAAGTTGATGGGCGAGATCAACGTCGTGCCGTACATCGACGTGATGCTGGTGTTGCTCGTGATATTCATGGTGACAGCCCCGTTGCTGACCCAGGGCATCGAGGTCGATTTGCCCAAGGCGAATTCGGAGCCGATCCAGGAAGTCCCGAACCATCGACCGCTGGTATTAAGTGTCGACGCTGAGGGCAACCTCTACATCGATGTTGGCGAAAACGAGAACGAACCGGCGTCCGGCAAGGAAGTTGTTGCCCGGGTGGGTGCGGTATTGAGAAATCGCCCGGACACACCGATTCTCGTCAAGGCCGATCGAACGGTGCCTTACGGCAATGTCGTGGGTGCGATGGTGCTGCTGCAGCAGGGCGGTGCGCAGAACATCGGATTCGTCACGGACCCGCTGGATAGTTATCCGGTTCCGGAGTAGTTCGCAACGTGGCGCATAAAACGCGATATTTTGTCCCGGTCACGCTGTCGGTGCTGTTGCACGCCGGCTTGCTGGCAACCATGTTCGTTGCATTCGATTGGGCGCGCCCGGCGCCGATAACGCCGATGGCTATTCACGCGACATTGGTGACCGAGAATAAAAAAGTGGCACCACCGCCGGTCGTTGAGAGAAAGCCGGAACCTGAACCGGTCGTGGTAGAGCCGGAACCCGTTGTGGAAGAGCCGGAGCCAGAGCCCGAACCCGAGCCAGACAACAGCGAAGAGCTGCGCCGCGCCGCTGAAGAGCAAAAGCGCATACAGGATGCGCTTATCGAGAAGGAACGTCTCGAGAAAATTCGTCAGCAGGAGGAAGCCGAGCGCAAAAAGAAGGAGCGCGAGGAGGCCCAGCGCAAGAAAGACGAAGAGGCTCGAAAAGAGCGGGAGCGCGAAGAAGCCGAGCGCAAGCGTCAGGAGGACATCAAGCGCCAGCGGGAAGAGAATGAACGCAAGCGACGTGAACTGGAGGCCCGGGAGCGAGCCCAGG
>JAUHYO010000227.1 GCA_030426325.1 Gammaproteobacteria bacterium
GCGCCAGCGTCATCGTTTTGCCGGTCCCGGCACCGGCGATTACCAGCAAAGGTCCGGATTCGAACGCTGCGTCGGCTCGCGCCTCGCCATACTCGGCCGCCAGTCGCTGGGCCCGGTTCAGCGTGTCCAGATGATCGGCAACCTGCGCCACAGCCTGCATGACAACCCCTCGCAAAAGACTGTAGTTTTATACAGTACTGGTTGGATTTACAAGGTTTTCCTGAGGAAACGCTCAATGAGACCGGCCAGTTGCTCTGGAGCCTCAAAGTGAATCATGTGACCGGCGCCTTCGACTTCGGCCGACTCGGCGTTCGGAAACGGCAGCGACGTGATACTGCCGAAACGATCGGCAAACGGACTGTTGGCGCCGTGCACCAGCAAGACGGGCGCAGTAACGCTGCGCCAGCAGGCCTCGGCCTCGGCACGGCGGTACAACACCGGGTTGGGCAGTTTGTGGGCAGTGTCTGCCCGCAGGCGCGCCACCTGGTTTTCATCGACGAACGCCCATTGCCTCGCGACAAAGTCAGCCTGGGCGGATCCAATGCCCGGACTGCGCGTGGCGATTTTCTTGGCGAGAATTTCAATCGCCGGATACTCGCTGAACGACAGCTCGGAGACGCCCTTTTCTATCCACTGCCGGTATCGGCGAGGTGCATCGGCCGGGTCGGCGTCCTCCAGACCAAAACCTTCGATATTGATCAGTGCGCTGACGCGCTCCGGTATTGTCCCGGCGTACAGGGACGCAATATTGCCGCCCATGCTGTGGCCAATCAGTGGCACTGCCGCGCCCGGTGCGTAAGCCTCAATAATCGCGTGCAGGTCGGCAAGGTAGTCCGGAAACCAGTACGAGCACCCCTGGTGCGCCGACCGGCCGAATCCTCGCCAGTCCGGTGCAATGATTCGCCAGTCCTCGCTCATCGAATCGACGACGAACTGGAAGGTCGATCCGGTATCCGCCCAGCCATGAAGATAGAAAGCCGGCGTCGCGTCCTCGTCGCCCCATTCGTTAACGCAATACTTTACGCCTCGAATATCCAGCGTCCGGTAATTCGGTGCACGCACGGGTTGATAGTGTTCGGTGATGCTCGTCATTGAATTCTTGTCGTAGGCCTCAGCGCATTCATTACTATGTTACGTCAGGTCGTGTATAAACAGGTTGAATCCGTTTTATGGCCAAAGAACACTGAAGAACGACTGAATGACGGGCGATATCGCACTGGTCCTGGGCATACTGGTTATTTCGCTGATCCTGTTTATCAGCGAAATCGTCCGCATGGACGTCGTAGCACTCATGGTCCTGGGATCGCTTTTCATCGCCGGACAGATCGACGCCGTCCAGGCATTTGCCGGATTTAGCAACAGTGCCGTGATTACGGTCTGGGCCATGTTCATCCTCAGCGAAGGCCTGACCCGCACCGGGATCGCCGACATCATCGGGCGACAGGTGATGCGAATCGGCGGCAGCCGGGAATTCACACTGATTTTCGTCATTATGGTTACCGGCGCCGTACTGTCGGCTTTCATGAACAATATCGGCGTCGCTGCGCTGATGCTCCCGGTGGTCGTCGAAGTTGCACGGCGTACGGGCGTTGCCGCTTCCCGCCTGTTGATGCCGCTGGCCTACTCCACGCTGCTGGGCGGACTGATGACCTTGATCGGCACGCCGCCCAACCTGTTGATCAGCGAATCGCTCGTGCTGGGCGGATTCGAACCTTTCGCATTGTTCGACTTCACACCGCTCGGCGGCGCAGTGATGGTGATCGGAGTGTTGTTCGTAGCCCTTGCCGGACGATTTCTTTTGCCGAGCATTAGCGCTGAGCGCGGTAAACACGTCAGCCAGCGGAGCTTGCGCGCGCAGTACAAGCTGCAGGAACGTACTTTTATGATGCATGTTGCGGCCGACTCGGTTCTTGTCGGCAAGACGCTGATTGACTCACGGATCGGGGCATCGACCGGCCTGATCATCCTGTCCCTGATCCGAAACGGACGCAACGAAACGCTTCCGGGTCGCAGGACGGTCATTCAGGGCGGCGATGGTTTCCTGGTGCAGGGTCGTATCGATCAGTTTCGCGAGCTGCAGCGATGGAGCGACCTGGTCATCGAGCGCGAGGCCCCGGTACTGAAGTCCATGGTCGCGTCCAAAGTTGTCTACGCGTCGGTCGTTGTAACCGAAGGCTCGCCGATTGTTTCAGAACTCATCCGGCATGCCGCTTTCCGGACACGCTTCGATGTACTCGTTGTCGGCATATTGCGTCGCGGTCGCTATCGCCTCACCAATCTCGCCTATGTCCCGATTCGTGCCGGCGATCGAATCCTGGTCCAGGGGGAAGTCGAAGCGATCGAGCAGCTGGAAAAGTTTCCGGACTTCGAGGAAGTGCAGATTTTCACAGCGGACGAGCTGGCGGAGACTTACCAGACGGATGAACGCATGTTCGTTGTGCGATTGCCAAAGAACAGTGGCCTGGTCGGCGAAACCCTGAAAAAAAGCCGGCTGGCGGATGTCTTCGACTTTCGTGTACTGGCCGTTTTCCGGGACGGCGAACTTAAGGTCATGCCGCGCGGCGATGAGGTTTTGCACGGCGGCGACCTGTTGCTGATTGAGGGGCAGCAGAGTGACCTTGATGTATTGCGTGGCATGCAGGAACTGGAAATTGATACCGGCGTGCCTGGAAACCTCGGTACCCTCGATTCGGATCGATTGACGCTCATGGACGCAACACTCGACCCACGGTCGTCATTGCGCGGCAAATCGGTCGGCGAATTGAATTTTCGCGAGCGCTACGGCATTGAGCTGGCCGGTATATGGCGTGAAGGTGAAACCATCGGCTCCGATCTTGCAAACGAGCGCCTGCAGATCGGCGATGCACTGCTTCTGCTGGGTCCACGCGACCGATTGCAGCTGCTGTCTTCTGATTCTGACTTTTTGATTCTCACACCGCTGGGGCAGGAACCCCCGGACACCGGTCGCGCGCCGCTCGCTGCACTGATCATGGCTGCGGTCATTGGATTCGTTATGGCGGGTTATGCGCCTATTTCGGTCGCTGCCGTCATCGGGGGCACCGTTATGGTCCTGACACGGTGCCTGAATATGGAACAGGCATACCGGGCAATTGACTGGCGCGCAATATTCCTGATCGCCGGCATGTTGCCGCTCGGAACCGCGATGCAGGAAAGCGGCGCTGCCACGTATCTCGCCAACCAGGTTATGCAACTGCTGGGGGATGCCGGCCCGTGGCCGGTGATCATGGGACTCTACATTCTGACTGCCATGGCAACGATGATCATTCCGACCGCCGCGCTTGTTGTTCTCATGTCCCCGATCGTCTTGTCGGCGATGTCGGATATGGGACTGCGTCCGGAAACGGCGATGATGGCCGTTGCAATGGCTGCATCGGCAAGCTTTACCAGCCCGATATCACACCCGGCAAACATTCTCGTGATGGGCCCAGGCGGCTATCGATTCATTGACTACTTGAAAGTTGGTGTGCCGCTGACCATAGTTGTCTTCATTACCGTTATGGTGTTGCTCCCTATTCTGTGGCCGCTCGCCGCTATCTGAGGAAACTATTCATGAGTCAACGTATCGTCGTTGCCGGCGCAGGCCACGCTGCGGGTCAGGCGGTCGCAACGCTGAAGCAGCTGCGACATGCTGGTGAAATTATTCTGGTGGGTGATGAACCCTATTTGCCGTATCAACGACCACCGCTCTCGAAGAAATTCCTCTCCGGTGATATGCCTGCTCAACGTTTGTACGTAAAACCGGAAAGTTTTTACGACGACCCACAGATCAAATTGCACCTCAACACGCGAATTGACGCAATTGATCGCGATGCAAATGTCCTGAAGACGTCAGGACCGGACATTGCCTACGACAAACTCGTTCTTGCTACCGGATCGCGGGTTCGAAAGCTGGCTATCGACGGGTCCGATCTTATTGGTATCCATTACCTACGTGATATCGATGACGTTAAAGCCATTCGTTCCGAACTGGGCGAACAGAAGCGTGCTGTTGTCGTTGGCGCCAGGCCGGGCTGGCGGTCACCGTGATCGAGATGGCCGATCGAGTCATGAGCCGTGTGGTATCAGCGGAAATCTCGGACTTCTACCAGATCGAACACACGTCCCGCGGCGTGCAGCTGCGATTATCCACGGGCACCGTGGCATTTCACGGCAAATCGCGCGTAACCGCCGTTGAAACCAGTGACGGTGAGATGATTGATGCCGACTTTGTCGTGGTGGGTGTCGGCATACTGCCGAATGTCGAACTGGCAGACGAGGCCGGACTCCTAGTCAACGACGGCGTTGTTGTCGATGAGCGTTGCCAGACCGACGACCCGGACATCTATGCAATAGGGGATTGCACTTCGCATCCGAACGCCATCTACGGTCGACGGCTGCGGCTTGAGTCTGTACACAACGCACTTGAACAGGCCAAAACGGCCGCAAGCAATATTTGCGGTGTTGACTGCGTTTACTCGGAACTGCCGTGGTTCTGGTCCGACCAGTTTGACCTGAAACTTCAGATCGCAGGACTGTCGTCAGGCTATGACGATGTTGTTATCCGTGGCAATCCTGCGGATCGGTCGTTTGCCTGCCTTTATCTCCGCGACGGCAAACTTATCGCGACGGACGCTGTTAATGCGCCGAAAGACTTCCTGCAGTCAAAGGCATTGATCACCGCGCAACGAGTACTCGATGCTGACCAGTTGGCGAACACGGACATGTCTCTGAAGGATATCGCGAACCAGTGCGACTAGATTTATTCTGCCGGATCGTCGGCTAGTTCATTGCCGGGGAGTTCGATCAGCAGGCGACCCTCGGCTGCAACGACGCCACTGTCGACCTTCCACGCGCGAACCGAAAGTGATTCGACACCCAGCATTTCCTGGCCTTCAAATTGGCCCGACCCGCCAGTGACTTTTGCAGTACCAAGCGCACCTGGCCCAGCCGTCATATTGCCAATCCAGCTGCCTGCCCACGTGTTGGCAGAACTGCGATAACCAGGAACAACGATGTCACGCAGAAAGTCCCAATAGTTTTCCGTTTCTTCGATAAACAGTCCGCCGCGACCCGGAAGATAGACATACCAAATGCTATTGACCAACGCACGACCCGACAGCAGTCGAGTTTCATCAGCCGCCGAAGAAAACTTGATACCGATTCCTGCAGCCTGATTACGTCCATCGCGAAGCAGCGTGGCTGTCGCTGAGGTTTGCCTGATGGTCTGCTCCCAGAGTTGCAACACTTTTTCGGGATAGGGCTGGGTTCTGGATTCGCCGTCATTGGTGTAGGCAATACTTTCAGAGGCGACACCGGAATAGGTCAGGACAAGAGTCGGCGCGTCTGTAACCGCGAGTGGTGATAATTCCTGCTTGCCGAGAAACGGATTGTAGATAACGCCGAGCCCGAACAGGGCGGCGCCAATAAGAAGGCCGGCGAGCAGTGCGACAATGTATTTCATTCCGCCAGCTCCTGTTGGTTCGCAACGTATCGGGCGGCAAGTTCTATGCGCCCCGCCGGTGCATCCGGGACACCCGATTCGTCTGACAACCATCGTTCGGTCATTCGGCCAGACATTCCGGCAAGCTCACGGGAACCGGTCCGAATTTCTCCGGACCGAAGTCCGCCTTCGCCAGCAACAGGATTCATGGTC
>JAUHYO010000228.1 GCA_030426325.1 Gammaproteobacteria bacterium
GGCGTCGAAGTCCTTCGAGGCGTTGGTCAGTCAGACCTTCGTGAGGAAAAGTCGGAGTCGTTTACGGCAGGGTTCTCTTGGCAGCAACCGTTTTTCGATTCGTTTGATCTGAATATCGGTGCGACCTATTACGATATCGAAGTACGTGATGAGATATCGCAAATTGGTGGCCAGTTCAGTATTGACGAATGCTATGCGGATCCCGAGGGTGACAGTCCCTATTGCCGAAACATCCACCGCAACTTTATCGGTGACGGTTCACAGGGCGATGGCCTGTTTGACCAGATCGACCAGCAATTCCTGAACAAGGATGCGCTGAAAGCCCGCGGCGTCGATTTAAACATTGCGCTCGATGTTCCGACCGAGTTGTTTGGCAAAGCCGTCAACCTGAGTGCGGATTTAACCTTGAATCGCAAGCTGGAAATTACCAACATCTTTATCGACCCCGCGACACTTGAAGCGAGTGTCGACAGCGATCTTGGCGATTTCGGTTACGCGGAATGGACGGGCCATGGAATTTTCCGGGCAGACATCGATAACTACCGCGTAACCTGGTCAACACGCTACATCGGCGGCGTTGAAGCCGACCCGGACCTGGTCGCGCAGTACCCATACGACAACTACATCACCGGAAACAGCTTTACCTGTGTTGGGCCGGCAGCTGGCAGTGCCGACTGCAAGCCGGTTTTCTTCGCGGAAAACTATTTCCGCCACGACGTGTCGGTTTATTACTACGGTGATGTCTGGACCTTCGGCGTTGGCTCACGCAACGTGTTGAATAAAAAGCCGCCGCTGGTGGATGGCCGGGATAACGTGGTGTTCCAGTCGTTCAATGTCCCCGTTGGTGCGGGCTACGACATGGGCGGCCGTGCATTCTTCGTCAATGTCGCGGCAAGCTTTAAATAACAGCCAGCTGTAATGGCGAAAGGCGAAGCCCGCAGGGAGACCCTGCGGGCTTTTTTTATTTGCCGCTGGCCCCTGGCGGAGTTCGCTGCAGCGCACAAATTGCGCGAATCGGTCGCTGTACCGGCTGAATGAGGTGCATTGGATCGGCATATCGTGCGCGAGAATCCACTTGTCCGCCCGCATCCGAGCGGCTTGCAACCCGGGCGCCAGGTCCGCCATGTCAGGCAGATACACGCAATTTGGCGATCTGGCAGGGAAAACGGCCGGGGCCTTCGCCTGGCCTGACCGTAAAAGTCGTTGTTTTTTGGCAACAACCCTCGGATCTGTCGCAACATTAATGGCCTCAGCCATTTACTTATCTGTTGTGATTTCGCATCATATGCCCCCATGACCGTCGCGTTTCCAACGCGATAGTCCGGCGCAAGAGTCGCAAAAAGGCTCGCCGCACAATATTTATGCATAAGGGGTATGAAATGAGAGTCGATGAAGATCGCGCAATTCTCGCGCGTGTACTCGGTCCAGTTGCCGCCCTCTTTGCCAGTTTCTGTTTGCTAGCCGCGCCAGCGGTGTACGCACAGGACGGTGACGAGGATTCGCAGGGATCACAGAGTTCGATGGAAGATGACAATGACGCCGTTGATGAAGTCGTCGTTACCGGTTCGCGCTTGAAGCGCGATACGTACAGCAGTATTTCTCCGCTGCAGATCATCACGGGACAGGTCTCGCGTGAAGTGGGTCTCATCGATGCTGCAGATATTCTGCAGGAATCGTCTGCTTCCAGCGGTCAGCAGATTGACCTGTCATTCCAGGGCTTCGTTCTGGACAACGGACCGGGATCATCAACCATCAACCTGCGTGGTCTGGGTGAAGCGCGAACACTGGTGCTCGTCAACGGTCGCCGCCTCGCGCCGGCTGGCGTCGAAGGTGCACCGTTCGCTGCCGACCTGAACCTGGTACCGGCATCATTGGTGCAGCAGTACGATCTGCTGCTTGATGGTGCGTCTTCCGTCTACGGATCGGATGCGATCGCCGGCGTTGCGAACATCCTGTTGCGCAAAGACTTCGATGGCATTGAAGTCGAAGGCTACACGCGAATTCCCGAGCACGGTGGTGGTATCGACAATACGATCAGTGTGGTCTGGGGTAAGAACTTCGACCGCGGCTTCATCGGCATTGGTGCGGAGTATTCAGACTCTGAGCGCGTAACGCTGGAAGATCGTCCGTGGACCGCCGGTTGCGACCGTCACTACGAGATCGATGAGAACGGCCAGTTCCGTCAACAGGAACAGTTCTATAACACGGTCTACGGAATGGATTGGGACGATTGTCGTCTTGGTCTGCTCGCGGCTCGTGTATCGGTTCCTGTCTCAGGAAGCATTTACGCGACACCGGGTGTCTCGAACGGTGCATGGCCGGGTTTCTCGGAGTCGTCGGTTTTCGGCTTTGGCGTCGATACCGACCAGGACGGTCGTGCTGACGTGCATTTCCGCGATTACGACCTGAACGGCAAGGCCAGCCAGCAGAATTCCGACCTGTTCCCGGATACGGATTCACAGAACCTGATGGCCTACGGCGAGTACACCTTCGAGGGCGAAGCGAATATCACGCCATACTTCGAAACGATGTATTCGAAGCGAAGCTTTTTCTCGAACTCGTCAGAAGGTCAGCTGTTCCCGCTCGTTCCGGCAAACAATCCGTTCAACATCTGTAACCCGGCCGCGGCCGGCGGTGTCGACTGCGGACTTGCATACGATGCGCTGATGAACAACCCCGGCGTTATTGCTGGCGTAATGGCCGCATTTGGTTGCGATCCAAGCACAGGCGGTAGTTGCGACCAGACCGTTGGTGCTCTTGGTCCGCAAGCAGTTCAACCGATTGTATCGGTTGCCGGTGATCGCAATTTCACGGCCGTCGAAGCGGATCAAACGCGTTTCGTCGGTGGTGTTCGAGGCGATCTGCCATGGTTGACCGCTGGTTCGCTGGATAACTGGTCTTTTGATATCTATGGCAGTTACTCCAAATCGACCGGTACATCGGAACGTCGCGGTATTCGTGACGATCGACTCGACCTGTCACTGGGTGTCTTCTCGACAACCAACACGCCGTGTGAAAACGACACCGGTGCCGTACTCGCCGCTGATGCAGCGCCGGGCTGCGTACCGGTGAACCTGTTTGCACCATCGCTCTATGAGCTTGGCGTTGTAACGGGCGATTTTGCAACTCAGGCAGAGCGGGACTACCTGTTCGATGGTCGTAATTTCGATACCGAATACGAGCAGACAGTAATCTCGGCTTACGTAACCGGCGACATCTTTGAGATGCCGGCAGGTCCGGTTGCATTTGGTCTTGGTGTCGAGCACCGCAATGACGACATCAAGTCGATTCCTGATGCGGTTGCCCGGGATGGCTTGTTCTTCGGGTTCTTCACCGATGGCGGTGCTACCGGCGACAAAGACACCGACGAAATTTTTGCCGAGGTTGAGTTGCCGCTGTTGGCTGGCGTGCCAGGCTTCGAAGAGCTGACACTTAACCTGTCAACGCGTTACACCGATGATGAGATCTACGGATCCGGCAATACGGAAGCCTTCAAGCTTGGATGGCGACCTGTTGAGTCCTTGTTGCTGCGTGCGACGTACGGAACGTCGTTCCGCGCGCCGAACCTGCGCGAGTTGTTCCTGCAGTCACAGTCGGGCTTCGGCAATATTTTCGATCCGTGTCTTATTCCTGACGCGGCCATCGATCCGATCTCGGGTGGCTACAATCCCGCACTCGATGATCGTGAAGCACACGTTCTGGCGAACTGCGTAGCCAACGGCGTTGATCCGACAGTGGCCAACAACAACGGCTTCAACATCTACAGCACCGAGGTGTCGTCGGGTGGTGCTCTTGACCTGCGTGCAGAAGAATCGACGTCCTGGTCAGCGGGCTTCTCGTTCGAACAGCCGTTCACGAATGCCTTCGGTCTGGCGATCGCTGCGACCTACTACGAGATCGAAGTCAATCAGACGATTATCGAGCCCAGTGGCCAGTTCATCGTCAACGACTGCTACAACTCGTTGACGGGCAACAGCGTATTCTGTAGCCGCATTACTCGAGACTTTACGGACCCGACAATGCCGCTGCTGGACGTTATTGATTCCGGTTTCATCAACCGGGAAGCTGAAAAGGCGCGTGGCGTTGACATCAATTTGACGTACGACGATTCGTTTACCGTCTTTGATCGTCCGATCGACGTGACGTTCGATATCACGGCGAACCGTCAACTTGAGCGATCAACATTGTTCATTGACGACAATGGCAATCAGGATGTCGAGACCTTCCAGGGCGAGTGGGGCTTCCCCGACTGGAACATGCGTACCGGCCTGCGTTTCGACTACGACAACTACCGCCTGACATGGGAAACGCGTTACCTCGCGTCGGTCCATCAGGATGTGGCAGGTATCGACGGCTTCAGCAGTGCGTTCTCCTTGTCCGACACCTGCCTTGGCCCACCGAGCGACGTACTGTGCCGTGACTACGCTGATACGGATAATTACTTCCTGCATCACTTGTCGCTGTACTACTACGGTGATCGCTGGACCTTCGGCGGCGGTATTCGAAACCTCTTTGACCAAGAGCCGCCTGTTGTTGACGGCACCGAGGTGCTCGCAGTTAACAACACACCGATTGGCTACGGCTATGACCTCAACGGACGGACTTTCTTCCTGAACGTTGGTATCAACTTCGGTGGTGGTGAATAAGCGGATCGTCTTATCGATCGTGTTTGAGTAAAATGGACCCGCGGAGGAAACTCCGCGGGTTTTTTATTTAGGGAAGCAACGATGAAGAGATTACTCACTGTTATTGCCGGGCTGTACCTCGTGGCGCTTAGCGGCGCAGCGTATGCGTCTGCGGACGAGGTTGAGCAACCGTACCCGCTGGATTATTGGGCTCTGCGTTCCGTCATCAGCAATGTCGCTGTATCGCCTGATGGCAAGCGCCTGGCTCTTTTGAAGATTCCAAACAAGACAGGCAACCCAATTCTCGAGGTGTATAACACGGCAAACCTGGATGAAGAACCGTTTCGCATGGACGCCGCGAAAATGGAAATTCAGAATATTTATTGGGCGAGCAACACCGATATCGTTTTTACATTGCGGCAGAAAGTTCGAGACATCATCGAAGGCTTTAACCAGGGTGTCTATGAAAACCGAATAGCCGTTGTCGATGTTGTGACGGAGAAAATCCGGCAGTTTGACGAGACGAATGCGGCCATTGAAAACGTCCTGAAGAAAAAGAAGGGCAAGATCATTATTTCGTTTTCTGAGGGCGAGCCGGATTCACCGGCTGCTAAATTGTCGGAGCCGTTTCGTCCGCGTGCCTATTGGGAATTTGATCTCAAGAAAGGCACGAAGAAACTGTTGATTCGCGGCAAAATCGCACTCGGCAATATTGATTTTACGGCTGAAGGCGATCCCTGGTTGGCGCGTGGTTTTGATCTCGGAAAGGGTGACTTCACCTGGTACTGGCGGCCGCCCGGAGGCAAAGGCTGGGATGAGATTTTCCGATTAAGTGAGGACAGCTACGAGACGTTCCAGCCGATTGAGATTGATCATGCGATGCCGCACCACATCTTGGTGTATGCCAATAATGGCCATGACAAAATGGGAATATGGTCCTACGACGTCAAGGCAAAAAAGTTTGCCGAGCTAATTTATCGTCGTGAAGACACCGACAACCTTGGTGTCGGGTACCACAGCAAC
>JAUHYO010000229.1 GCA_030426325.1 Gammaproteobacteria bacterium
ATGCATTGTTTCTCGTCGACCAGGGCACCCCGGGAATCGAAATCACGGCAACACCAAAATTTTCACACAGCTATGCAGCCCACCACCCAACCTACCGGTTCAGTGATGTTCGCATCCCGGCAACACAGCGCGTCGGCCGGGCCGGCGATGGCATGGCGTACACACACAGCTGGTTTCGGCATGAGCGGCTCATGATCGGCGCCCGCAGCTGCGGCGCCGCCGCGCGACTCATAGAAGATGCCATGGCATTCGCCAACGAACGCATGATCGATGGATTGCCACTCAGCGAAAAGCAGATCATCCAGTTCATGCTGGCGGACAGTGCGACCGAACTGTACGCAGCCCGGCTCATGACTTATGAGGCGGCCCGCGCTGCCGACCGCGGTGAAGACGTCAAGGCCCTGCACAGCCGCTGCTCGATGGTGAAGCTGTATGTATCCGAGATGGCCAATCGGGTTGCCGATCGTGCCGTGCAGATATTCGGGGGACGGGGCTACATGCGGGAGAACGTTGCCGAACGATTCTTCCGTGAATTGCGTGTCGATCGCATCTGGGAGGGTACAAGTGAGATACAGCGGCTTATAATCGCCCGATCGCTCCTGAAGCGCGGTCTGGATGGAATGTGACAGAAGAGCCCCTGCCTTACGCGGTTGTTTGCTTTGCCGCGTTGTTGCTGGCCGGCTGCGGCAACTCTGACGAACAAATGAGCCGCGACGCCAATGTCGTCAATGTTTACAACTGGGCCGACTACATCGCACCCGATGTCATCCGGAAGTTTGAAGACGAAACCGGGATAAAGGTCAACTATGACCTGTACGACTCGTCCGAGGTCGTCGACGTCAAGTTGCTGGCGGGTCGCAGCGGCTACGATGTCGTCGTCCATAGCAACCAGTTTTCCTCTCGCCTCGCGCCGATCGGCGTCTTTCAGCCCATCGACAAGAGCAAACTTCAGAATTACAGCAACCTCGACAAAGAACTCCTGAAACGTGTCGGCGTCTACGAGGCGGTGCTCGACTACAACGTACCCTATCACTGGGGAACCACCGGCTATGCCTGGAACGTCGAGATGGTCCGTGAGCGCCTGCCGGACCACCCGATGGACAGTGGCGACATCCTGTTTGATCCGGCGGTGGTTTCGAAGCTTGCCGATTGCGGTGTCAGCCTGCTCGACAGTCCGACCGACCTGTTCCCGATGGTGCTCGCCTACCTTGGTCTCGACCCGTCGGCTATCGACGATGAAAGCCTGGCGGCTGCCGAGGCGCAACTCGACAAGGTGCGGCCGTATATTCGCTACTTCAGCAACAGCAAAATGCTCTCCGACCTTCCCAACCGCGAGGTTTGCGTCGCGATGAGCTGGTCCGGCGACTACGCGACGGCCGCCGCGCGCGCCGAAGAAGCCGGTCTCGGTATTGAACTTCGATACACAGCGCCGAAGGAAGGTTCCGGCCTCTGGGTAGACGGGCTATACATTCCTGCCGACGCGCAACACGTCGACAATGCCTACGCATTTATTGATTTCCTGATGCGTGCGGACATCGCCGCGGATATTGCGGACTTCGTCAATTATGCCAACGTCAATAGGGCATCGTGGCCCCTGATTGACCCGTCGAATTACAACGACGACGCAATCTTTCCCAGCGAGGAGACCTGGGAACGGCTGTTTCCGATTATCTCCGCAGACCCCAAACAGGAACGCGTCAGGACGCGCGCGTTCGCCCGCGTCAAGAGTGGCCTATGAAAGACTTCATTCGCATTAAGGGTGTCAGCAAACGCTTCGGCGACTTCGTCGCCGTCGACAATGTCGACCTTGAGATCGCGCGCGGCGAATTGTTCTCGATCCTCGGCGGATCCGGCTGCGGCAAAACAACCTTGCTGCGGATGCTCGCAGGTTTCGAGGTGCCATCATCGGGCACCATCGAGATCGACGGAGTCGATGTCACTCACCAGGCACCCTACGACCGGCCGGTCAACATGATGTTTCAGTCGTACGCGATTTTTCCGCACATGAACGTGGCGAGCAACATTGGCTATGGCCTGCGACGGGAAGGCGTTGCCAAGGGCGAGATTGCGAAGCGTGTCGACGAAATGCTTGAGCTGGTGCAGCTTGGCGATTTCAAGAACCGCAAACCGGACGCGCTGTCGGGCGGCCAACGACAACGCGTTGCGCTGGCGAGAGCCCTGATCAAGCGCCCGAAAGTGCTGTTGCTCGATGAACCCCTGGCCGCGCTGGACAAGAAGCTTCGCGAACGAACGCAATTTGAGCTCATGAATATCCAGGATGAGCTCGGCATTACCTTCGTCGTGGTCACTCACGACCAGGAAGAGGCAATGACTCTTTCGAGTCGAATTGTCGTGATGAACAAAGGCCGGTTTGAGCAGGTGGGAACGCCAAAGGAAGTCTACGAATTCCCGGTCAACCGATTCGTTGCCGATTTCATCGGCACGATCAATACGTTTGAAGGCGTGGTCACCGTCGTCGAGGACGAGCGTATCGAGGTCTATTGCGACCAGATTGGCGCGACGCTGACAGCGCTGGGTCGCCAACTTGTTGAGGTTGGACAGGCCGTGCAAATCGCCGTGCGCCCGGAGAAAATTTTCGTCAGCAAGGAGCGCCCGGAAAACGATGAGGACGTGTGTATTGAAGGCGTCGTCGACGATCTAGGCTACCTCGGCAATCGCTCACTGTACCGGGTTCGTCTGAAGTCCGGGCGAGTCATCCAGGTCAGCTCGCAGAACCGGCGCCGCTCGGTTACCCGATTCCTGGAATGGGAAGACGACGTCTGGATTTCGTGGCGGCCCCGCAGCGCCGTCCTGTTGCTGGATTGACGAGAGATGCGGTTGCAGCGCCTTATCTTTGGCTGCTGGTTTTCTTTCTCGCGCCGTTTGCCATCATCCTGAAGATCAGCCTCGCCGATCCGATCATTGCTCAGCCACCATTTACACCGACATTCGACGATCAGGGCAGGCTTGCCGCATCGGTCGATAGTTTCCGCTTCCTGCTCACTGACAAGCTCTACGCGATTACGTATTTCCGCTCGGTCGTCATGGCTGCGGCAGCAACAATTCTTTGCCTGGCACTGGGCTTCCCAATGGCCTACGGCATTGCGCGATCAAGTCCCAAAGCTCGAAGTCTGCTGCTGCTCCTGATCGTCCTGCCGTTCTGGATTTCCTTCCTGTTGCGCGTTTATGCGTGGATGGGACTGATGAACAACTACGGCGTCATCAACAACTTTCTGATGTGGCTCGGCATTATCGATAGCCCGATACAGATCATGTACACCGACTTTGCCGTTTTTGTGGGTCTCGCCTATTCCTACCTGCCCTTCATGATCCTGCCGCTGTACGCAACGCTGGAGCGCATGGACATGAGTCTTGTAGAAGCAGCACAAGACCTCGGCGCGTCGCGCACCCGAGCCTTCTGGGACGTGACCTGGCCACTGGCCAAACCCGGCGTTATTGCCGGCTGTTTGCTGGTCTTTATCCCGGCCATGGGCGAGTACGTTATCCCCTACCTGCTTGGCGGCCCCGAATCCTTGTTGATTGGCCGCGTCCTGTTCGATGAGTTCTTCGTGAATCGCGACTGGCCGCTCGCGTCCGCCGTCGCCATCGTGCTGCTCATCCTGCTGGTTGTACCTATCGTGCTATTACAGCGCTACCAGATGCGCGACCAGGACAACACCACGTGAACAAGCAATCTCGATTCATCGTTTCCGTGCTGGCGTTTGGCTACGCGTTTCTCTACGTACCCTTGATTCTGGTCGTCGTCTATTCGTTTAACGACTCGCGAATCGCGACGATCTGGGGCGGCTTTTCAACACGCTGGTATGGCGAACTCCTGAAGAACGACCAGATCCTGGATGCCGCCCTGCTCAGTCTGACGATCGCCGCAACATCGGCCACCGCGGCCACGATTCTCGGCACCATGGCCGGACTCGTGCTGGCCCGCTTCGGACGTTTCAGGGGCCGGACCCTGTTCTCGGGCATGATTTCCTCACCGATGGTCATGCCCGAGGTGATTACCGGTTTGTCGCTGTTGCTGCTGTTCGTCACGTTGCAGCAGCTGACCGGCTGGCCCGCACAACGCGGTTTCTCAACCATCACTATCGCACACACGACTTTTTCGATGGCCTACGTCGCTGTGATCGTGCAGTCGCGCCTGATCGCGATGGACGAATCGCTGGAAGAGGCGGCGATGGACCTCGGCGGGCGTCCACTGCGTGTCGTTTTTGACATCACGTTGCCGCTGATTGCGCCAGCCATGATCGCTGGCTGGCTGCTGTCGTTTACGCTGTCGCTCGACGACCTGGTCATCGCCAGTTTCGTTTCCGGTCCCGGCAGCACGACGCTCCCCATGTATATCTTCTCGAAAGTCAAACTGGGTGTATCGCCCGACATCAACGCGCTGGCCACAATCATTATTGTGACCGTCAGCGTCGGCGTCGCGATTGCATGGCTGGTTGGACGGCAGGTCAAAAAACCGCAGTAGACTGACTACGGCCGTTTAAGCTCCTGCAATATCCATTCGATGTAACGCTGTTCCATCTTTTCCATACCGGAGAACGGCCCTGGCTCGTAATATGTTGAATGCACGCCTTTCGAGTTGTTGCAGATGATTTCCTTGTCTGCCTTGGTCGTCACATCCCATAGCCAGGTCAACGCTTCAAGATCGTAGTCTTTGCCCTCTTCGGCGTCACCGCGCACCAGCCAGAAAATCTCGCAGTTCGAATTGTTCTGGTCGACCGGCGTGAAAACATAGCAAACGACGTGATCGTTATAGGCCAGCACAAACGAGAACGGCCCGAACGACAGGTCAGCCTGACCGCCGTCATAGCCCTTGATACTGCCGAGCAACGGCGCAACAGGCTCGCCGCCCTTGCTGCCTGTTTTGTACTTGCTGAACATCGCCGTTCGACCGAACCCGAACCCGATTTCCCCGGGTCGAGCCTCGGTGTCAATGAAGTCAATATTGATGTCCTTGATACCGCACTCTTCCATACGTTCGTACATATGGCCGGACACGCGAGCTCGCTTTTCGCGATCCAGCATCAGGGTATGCATCAATGCGTACTCGGGATGAGCCGTTGCGCAGTGGTAACACTCCTGGTAATTCTCGATCGATAATTTCCAGTTGGCTGGAATGGCATAACTTTTCTGCGCCGCGACTTTCAGGTTCGGAAAATCGTACATTCCCATGGCTTCTTCAAGATCACGAATGGCACCATCGATCGACGGGGGAGTGTCACTGAAACAGACAAACACAAGTCCGTGAATAATGCCCACAGACACCGGTTTCAGGCTATGTGCCGATTTATCGAAGTCATCGGCCATATTGCGGGCGGCCAGCAGATTGCCGTCCGTGTCATACATCCAGCCATGATACGGGCAAGTAAACTTGTCAACGTGCCCGGCGGCTTGCAGGCAAACCAGCGAACCGCGATGACGGCATACGTTCGCAAAGCCCTTTAGCTCACCCGACTCACTCAAAACAACAATCGCCGATTCCTGACCGACATTCAGTACCTGGAAGTCGCCTGGCTCGGACCACTGCGATGTATGCCCGGCAAGAATCCAGTTGCGATTAATGATTCTCTCGACCTCAAGTTTGTAGATCTCGG
>JAUHYO010000230.1 GCA_030426325.1 Gammaproteobacteria bacterium
AGAACGGTCGAACACCATGTGTCATCTGTGCTGTCGAAATTGAACGTCGCGAATCGCATGGAAGCGATGCTGCGCGTTCAAAACGAACCCTGGTTGCTGCCTGCTGATACGAGCGACGGCAAGGGCCAGAATTGACGTTAAGGGTTTATCGATTCTTTCCGCCTCGTGACCACACCAATTGATTCCAGTGCTGCCAGGTATTCCGCCACGTCTTCCACAGAAACCTCGCCCATCTCAGCAACCAGCCAGTCACGAATGTCACTCACCGTTCGCTTGCCATCGACAAAATTAAGCGCTTCGTAGGTAAACATGCCGCTGTCGCCATACGCCGTGCTGTGGCTGTTCAATTTCAGGCCGGCAAGTGTCTCGCTGTCCAGCTTGTCCTCAATAAACGAATAGCCGAATGCATGCATGGGACCTTCAATCTCTCCATTGCGCACGTAGACCGTTTCATCACGTCGCTGCATGATCCTGGGTTCGGGTGTTGCCATCAGGCGTTCCAGCTTCTCAAGGTACGCGACCGCGCCCTGGTGAAAACTCTCGGACAAAGTCGCAAAAGCCTCGACGCTATGAATCTTCTTACGCTCCATTGCGAAGTGAATCCGCGTTGTTGCCGCCGCATCAATCGCCGGAAGCTTGCTTCGACGTTCGACGAGTTCCGCGCTGCGGGACAGTGCATTTCGTTTCAGGAGTTTCATCACACCTGCCACATCATCGTCTGAAAAGTCCGCGAGGTACCAGGCGGTGACGGCACCGATGAATGCTGCGCGCTTGAGTTTGGTCGGATCGATATTCGCTGCGAGATCGAAGTTCGTATGAATATAGCGATCAGGCCAGTCGTGCAGGTAGAGGCCTGGAATTCGCCAGGTGCCCTCGAAGAAAACGTCGTGGTCGCTGCCCATGTCCAGGCCTTCCATCAGGGCCATTTGCGGCTCCTTGCCGCCCTCGGGTGCGGTCAGCGGCAATGCAACGTCTTCGCCATCCGCATAGCGCCGGGTCTGATCGTTCACGAAGTGGCCGATCTCGTGACCAAGGTCGGCAATAAACGACGGCACGCTGTATGGCCCGCCAGAGATACGGAACACCGACTTGGTAACCGGCGCACCCCCAACCATATCCATATGGATGTTCGCCTTGATGCGCGATGGATCGTCATGTTCGGCGAGATACATGATGCTGCCCTCGATCTCTGCAGGCCACAGGAAGCGAATCGTTCGCGACGGTCTCGGCAACAGTCCATCGTCGATCAGCGATGCCAGGGTGCGTGCTACTTCGAGTATGGACACACATCCGGACGCGTTGTCGTTGGCTCCCGGTCGCGGGTGATCCAGGTGACAGGTGAGGTTGATTTCCTCATTCGCTTTGTCAGTACCTTTAATCGTCGCCGTTGCGAAGCGATACTTTCCGCGCGTATGTCGCGCATCGACTTTGGCATGAAACAGGACTTCCTCTCCCGCCTCCAGCCGTTGCTGCAGCGCCCTGGCCTCGCCCAGCGATATCATGAAGCCGAAAGAACGGGTCTGGGGAAACGCGCTCAGGTGTCCCCAGCGAACGAGCCTGTCGTCTTCTTTCCACCAGGCCGACTTCTGGTTCGGCGCGTAGGATAGAATGCCCGCCGCGCCAAGCTCGCCAACGGCACGATCGACCACGGCCCCTGGTTGGCTTGAGGTCAGGACGAGTTTCCCCTTGATATCTTTGCCCGCGTAGTCGCCGTCGTCGGTGCCTGCACCAATATCCACCAGTGCGGCGGTCACATCACCGGACAAACTGTCCTGGGCGAGACTCAGCGGAACGGAGTCCCAGTCACCCAGCTTGCGGACTCGGACTGTTTGGCCCGCCTCCTGTCGAACCTCCCACAATTGTGCCGAACGCACCTCCCAGACCGGACGCGATTTCTGCGTGCCGTACATTGTTTTGCCATCGGCCTTGTATTCGAGAACATCGACTTCGTCCAGACCGTACGTCTTCAGTTGCTCAAGAATGTGTTGCGTCGCCGATTCGAACTGCGTGCTGGCACGCATGCGATGTTGCAGTGTGATCGTGTCAAGATTGCGTTTTGCTGCCTCGCCGGACGTCTCCTCGGCAATCTGGTACAGCACGCCTTCCGATATCAGATCCCGAATATCAGCGGCGGCGGTTACGGAAAACAGGGCAAGGCAGGCAAGCAGGACAGGATGGTGTGTCATTCAGTGTCGCTCGTGTTTTTAGTCTGAACGACAGTTTAGCGCAGACACCGCCTCGATTGCGCAGTCCTTGCATGGAACCGCCTATGACTGCGATACCTCGCGGATCGCTTTGCGACACGAAATTGAGGCGGTTGCCTGCGGTGAGTTAGTATGGCGACTGAAAACTACAAAGTAGCCATTGGCGTCGACGTCCATTCAACGATTTTGTTCGGTCGCATTGATGTTAAGTCCAATGCTTTGACAAAGGCGTAAAGATGAAGAACTCCATAATCTCTATTGGTCTGTTCCTGCTTCTATTCACAGCAACCGCAAACGCTTCCGACGAGCTGCTCGCCGTGGTGATGGACGAGCAAGACGCATTTAAAGAGGGCGACTGCGACAAAGTGGAATCCCTGATGGCCGAAGACATTACTTTTTACGCCAATAGCCGGAAAATGAGTCGCGAGCAAGTGGGACGATTTTGCCGGTCAATCAAGCGACCATTCGGTGCAGGAAGGGATTCGATTGAAGACACCATTACCCCGCATCGTATTAGCGAGACCCTCGGGTACACGGTGAGAGATTTCAGGTGGTACGACAAGAACGAAAAAATCGTACATGAAGTGGTTACAAAAATATGGCGTAAAGACGCTGACGGCTGGAAAATGATTCACTTTCAGTCGACAGTTATGCCAGAAGAAGACAAAAAACAAAAACCTTAACTGCCCACTGCCGGGTCACTCTGTGGGAATACCAACCATGAGATCAACACTTTTCGTTGCACTGTTATGCCTTTTGATCCTGCCGGCCATCGCGCGATCCGACGTCTCGTCCATCCCGTCGCAAGACGCATTCTTCAATTCCATCAGCTCACTTTGCGGTAAAGCCTTTTCCGGGACGGTCACTGTCGATAACGACCCGGGTGGCAGTTTTTCCAACAAGAAACTGATTATGCATGTACGTCGGTGTAACGAAACGCAACTGCAAATCCCGTTTCACGTCGGAGACGACGCGTCGCGCACCTGGGTAATCACCAAGACCGGTTCAGGCCTGTCGCTTAAACATGACCACCGGCACAGTGACGGCACAGAGGATGATCTGACCCAGTACGGCGGCCATACCGTTGATGCCGGCTGGCCGCAGGTACAGTCCTTCCCTGCCGATCAGTTTTCAAAAGAGCTGTTTGTCGACAATGCGATTCCGCAGTCCATTGGCAATACCTGGCAGATGTACATCTACCCGGATCGGTTTACCTACCGCCTGATCCGCCAGGGCCGGGAGTTCCGGGTCGACTTCGATCTGACCAAGCCAGTCGACACACCGCCCACACCGTGGGGATACAACGACGATTAGTGTCGCGCCTATTCGGCAGGTCCAACCAGCGACATGATGCCCAGCGGTCTGTCGTCGGGGTCATTGAAAAATGCCATCCATTCTTCCACTCCGTCGTCATGCCGGTGAACCATGTGAGGTGCATTGATGAAATCGACGCCCTTGCTCAACAGGCGTTGATAGGAGGAGTTTATATTCGGCACTCGAATATAAATGATCGACTCGCTCTGCGGCCCTTCCTCCGACTGGGATAGCATCAGCCGGGTTCCTCCGCAGTCGAAAAAACAAAGGTCGCCAAACGTATACAGATGATCCAAATTCAAGACCTCTTTGTACCAATGTTCCGACGCCTTGACGTCTTTAACGGATCGAGAAACCTGACCGACTGAAATGTAATAGCCATGACCGACAATCGCTTCTTCTGCAAGGTCATTCATAATCAAATCTCCTTTCTCTACCAGGCTTTTCCTGGGCCAGCCCACCCAGCGCTTCAATGCCTTGCGATTTTCCAGGCCGAGCTTGGCAATGGCATTCGCGACGTGATATTTGACCGCATCAAGGCTGACATTGCGGCGGTCCGCTATCTGTTGGTTCGTTAACCCATGTCGCACAAAATTAACAACGCCCCACTCAGCAGGAGTCAGATGATCATCGCAGGGCGGCCGTCCGCGTAACTTGGGCATCCAGAAACTCTATCCTGTTGGGGCGCGAATTTCCCTCCCCTTTTTGAAATAAGTACCGATGTGAGTTTTCTTTATCTAAGCCTACAAAAATGCAGGTTTGCAACGAAGATGAATCGCGTGGTATTGATCACACACACTCAGGCAATGGAGAAGAACGATGTCAAACCCAGTACTTCGATTCGACATAGGATGCAAAAATCGCGACGCGACAGAAAAGTTTTACACTGACGTTTTCGGTTGGCAGTTCGATGACAACGGGCCCTACTCACGGTCAATCGTGAGCGGCGCAGAAGGCGGCGCCGATGGATCCGTTACCGCGTTGGGGCACGAGCCGCACCAGTACGTGATGATCTACATCAAAGTTGAAGACGTCGCTGCATCAATCGACAGCATTGCAAAGAATGGTGGCGAAACGGTGATTGGACCAGTCCCGTTGCCAACGGGTGGCACCTTCGCCTGGATTCGTGATCCGGGTGGAAACATGATCGGAGTGACCGACGTCTGAATGCATGGAGATATTGCGGCAACCTTGCCTGGGCACACCGAAATCGCGTACTTTGGGCGGGACAAAGCGAACCTCGTTTCACCCAAACTCCAGGGACAAATACCATGGCCATAGACAAAGCCGCCTACACAGCACACGCCACCTCCACCGGAGGCCGGACCGGAAGCACCCGTTCGTCGGATGGGATCATTGACCTGAAGCTGGAAACGCCCAAGGAGCTCGGTGGTAGCGGCGCGCCCGGCACGAACCCTGAACAGCTGTTTGCCTCCGGTTACTCCGCCTGTTTCATTGGCGCGATGAAAGCGGTCGCGAACAGGGAAAAGATCAAGTTACCAGGCGAGGTATCGATCGATGCATCGGTCAGTATCGGGCCCCACACTGGCAAACCGGGCGCATTCGGCATCGAAGTCGCTATGACGATTAAAGTGCCAGGCATGGAACGGGAAGCGGCCGAGAAGCTTATCGCCGCCGCACACGAAGTCTGCCCCTATTCCAATGCCACACGTGGCAATGTTGACGTTACGCTGACCCTGGCTTGACTACAGCAAAGGCCGGGGATCAACCGCTCATAATGCGCGTTACCGCGGTGGCGGTACTGCTGATTTGCGGATATGCCAAGGCGGATACCGAGATACATCGTTGCTTGCTCGACGATGGCACGTTTGCATTTCAGGAACTGCCTTGCGCGGAACCTGCCGACGTACCCGATGAGAGCGCGGATGTCTCCGAACATTCCGCTCCAGAGGCAGCGAATGAAAACGGCGACGAGCCGGCATTCTTTAATCCGTTTGACGAACCGCAGGAACCGATTACCGAGATAGAG
>JAUHYO010000231.1 GCA_030426325.1 Gammaproteobacteria bacterium
AAGCGATGCATCAGTCAACGTCAACGCGACTGAAGAAGCAACGAACACATTTTCAAATTCCAATTTCTTTAATCGTCGGAATGCAATCGTTACGACTTGCGCAAATCACTCGCCAAAGTAGCTGCAATCGCATCGCCACACAGTGTGACCGGGTTCACTTAACTTGCTGGATTTTTTACTTTTGTTGTATATACTCAGCCCCGGGTACCCGACACGGAGAAAATGATGGCTACCAAAAAGAAGTCAAGCAAAAAAACTTCAAAGCGGAAGACCGCTACGAAGCGCAAAGTAACGAAGAAGAAAGTCGCGAAGAGAAAAGTAGCGAAGAAGAAAGTCGCCAAGCGTAAGACGGCTAAGAAAAAAGTCGCCAAGCGTAAGACGAAGAAGAAAGCTAAAAAGAAAGTAGCTAAGCGCAAGACCAAGAAAAAGGCTACGAAGCGGAAGACCAAGAAAAAGGCTTCCAAACGTAAGACCAAGAAAAAGGCGACAAAACGGAAGACCAAGAAAAAGGCTTCCAAAAGGAAGTCCAAGAAGAAATAGGACGACCTGAGTCGAAAAAGGTGGATACGGAACTAATCACTTAGTGACTGACCACCCGGAAGAGCCTTCTTCCGAAGCAAAGCAAAAGAGCCCGCACATGCGGGCTCTTTTCATTTGCGGCGAAATCTCTATAGTACGGAGCTTATGAACACATCCGACAAGAAACGAAACGCAGCGAAGGCATCCCTGGAGTTCATCAAACCGGGGACATCGCTCGGAGTTGGCACAGGGTCCACAGTCAATTTTCTAATTGAACTGCTGCCCCAGGTGCGCGACAAGATTGACTGCATTGTGTCGAGCTCGAAGGCATCGACTGCCCTGCTCGAGGACCTTGGCTTCAAGGTCTCAACCTTGAATGAAGTCGGTGACATCGACCTGTATATCGATGGCACGGACGAAAGCAACAAGAGGCTCCAGCTGATCAAGGGTGGTGGTGGCGCGTTGACGCGTGAAAAGGTGCTGGCGGCTGCCGCAAGACGTTTCGTCTGTATCGCGGATGACTCCAAACTGGTCGGTATGCTCGGCGGCTTTCCGCTGCCGATCGAGGTACTGCCGATGGCTCAGGAGCTTGTGTCCCGCCGAATGTTGAAAATGCGCGGACACCCGATCTGGCGCGAAGGCTTTGTCACCGACAACGGCAACCACATCCTGGATGTCGCTGACCTTCAAATTTCCAACCCAATCGAGATGGAAGCGCGCATCAATCGAATCCCGGGTGTTGTAACCGTCGGAATTTTCGCTGACCGGCCCGCCGATGTCCTGCTGCTTGGCGATGACGATGGCGTGCGGGAGATGCGGGCTTAGCGCCAAACCGATGATCAAGCCGACAGCATTTGATCCTTCGACTGATACCATCGGGCTGGACCCAGAACTTTCGGCCTCGTTGGTTCCACAACAGGCAGACCCCGCCATTCCGGTAACCGGGATGACTTTTGGTGTGGCGACCATGACCGAAAATTCGCCGCACGATGGCGAAATGCATCCGGACGGTGATGAAGTTCTTTACCTTGTATCAGGGCATGCAAGGGTCGTGTTCGTTGACGACGATATCGCTGACATCGACGTACGGCCGGGTGATGGCCTCGTGATCCCGAAAGGCCTCTGGCATCGGGTCGACATCATCGAGCCATGCCAGATTGTTTACCTGACACCGGGGCCGAACAATGAGTATCGGCCGCTGGCGGGTGGTAAGCGCTAACAAGTCTTCGGGATTCTCGCGCTTCGCGCGAGCAAGCGGCTTCGCGCGCTTGTCGAACAGAGGCTCTCATCTCCATCTTCCCGAGCCAAACAAGAAAAGGCCCCGCAAGCGGGGCCTTTTCTTGTTTGGCTGGGGGAGAGGGATTCGAACCCCCGTTGGCGGAGTCAGAGTCCGCAGTCCTACCACTAGACGATCCCCCAAAAAGGATCGCGGTGTTGCGCTTAGCGCTTCGAGAACTGGGTAGCGCGACGAGCTTTGCGCAGACCGACTTTCTTCCGTTCAACTTCGCGTGCGTCGCGGGTTACAAAACCGGCTTTGCGCAGCGGCGGACGCAACGACTCATCGTACTTCATCAACGCGCGTGTCAGGCCGTGGCGAATGGCGCCTGCCTGGCCGGTCGTGCCACCACCTTTCACTGTCACCTTGACATTGAATCTGTCGCCGAGCTGGGTCAGCTCGAGCGGTTGACGAACGATCATCTGGGCCGTTTTACGGCCGAAGAATACGTCCAGCGGTCGGTTGTTGACCGTGATCTCGCCACCATTACCCGGCGTCAAAAATACGCGGGCTGTTGATGTCTTGCGACGTCCGGTTCCGTAGTAAATAGTTTCACTCATAATTTCGTCTCAATGCGATAAGGCCAGGACCTTAGGCGTTCACTTCCAAAGGAATTGGCTGTTGTGCTGCATGGCTGTGTTCGGGACCTGCAAATACTTTCAACTTGCTGTACATCTGGCGTCCAAGCGGGCCGCGCGGCAGCATGCCTTTGACCGCTTTCTCGATAACGCGCTCGGGCGCCTTGTCGATCAACTTTTCCAGCGATATCGATCTGAGATTGCCGATGAATCCGGTGTGATGATGATAGATCTTGTCTTTCATCTTGTTGCCGGTCACGCGCACTTTCTCAGCGTTAACGACCACGATGTAGTCACCGGTATCGACATGCGGTGTGTATTCGGGCTTATGTTTGCCGCGCAAACGTCGCGCGATCTCAGTCGACAGGCGACCCAGAGTCTTGCCTGTAGCATCCACCACATACCAATCGCGGCGAACCTCTGCCGGCTTTGCAGAAAACGTGTTCATAATTCTGGTTTCCGTTGGGAAAAATCTTGTTATTCGGAGCGGATTTGCTAAAAACCCTGCCCCGCTTACCATCCGGGCGCACAAATGCTTCGCTGGATTGGCGAAAGGCGCGAAATTCTACTTGACGCCCCGCCCCATTGCAAACAATCGGGCGCTTTATTTTTTCTGACCCAATTCAGTAACTTACAGCCCTCCCTGGGGTGGCGTCCGGGCTAGAACGCGTACTCCAGGGACAAAGCCGTGTAACGGTCCGATTTTTCGGTCAGGGCCGGCACGTCAGAGTTGTGCTTGATCGTGTAGGAGGCCACCAGCGCCAGGTCACCCAGCAGTTTTGCCGAAATCGCCGTTACGGACTCCGAATAGGTGTTCTCACTGCCGGATTCGGCCTTTAATTCCTGCCGGAACTGAGCCGTCTTGCTGAGCTGCCAGGTGTAGTAAATACCACCGGTATACACCGTTTCGTTCTCCTCGCTTGTGTCCTGCAGCTCCGACTGTCGCGCACCGACGCCGACTTCCGCGTTGAGCTTGTGCGCATCTGTATTGATCAGCCGTCGTCCATAACCCACCGTCTGTGAAAACTGTGTCGCGTAGCCACCAAAGCGATCCTTGCGCCACTGGACACGGCCGAACAGGAAGTCATGGTCTGTCAGTTTGCGTTCGCTTTTCCAGCCGAATTCATAAGCCTCGGCCGAAGTCACCTCGTTTTCGGAGGCACTGAGCGCAAATGCTCGCGCCGCGTGTACCCATTGCCCCTGGCTGTAGCTGACTTCCAGTGCCGTGTTCAGTGTCGAGTTTTCCGTGTTGCCGGAAGTCGCCAGGTAGCCCAGCGAGGCCTTGCCCGCCCATGGACTGGTTTCCTCGGCATCCTGAGCAATTGACGCCAGCGGCGTCAGCATCAGGACTGACAGTAGTGTCAGACGTAAAATCATTCGTAAACTCCTTAGGTTTTGGGCCCGGCCCTTTAAAAATGGCCGCGGAGTATACCGTCAGGCAAGCGCTGGGCGCTATACTTTCGCCCATGCTCGAACGCCGCTTAAGTCCAATCGACAAACTGCTCGTCAGCGCCAACAATGCCTTGCGCACGGTGGCGGCCCCTGCGGGCCGGACTGCACGTCCTGTTCCTTCTGCCGATATCGAAGAAGGCGATCTTGACGACAGGGCCCGGTCACACGCCGCCGGACTGATGCGCGTCAACCATGCGGGCGAAGTCGCCGCGCAGGCCCTGTACCAGGGTCACGCTGCTGTAGCGCGAGATTCGACGATACAGGCGCAGATGAAACAGGCCGCCTACGAAGAGTTCGACCACCTGTCCTGGTGCGAACAACGCATTCATGAACTCGGGTCCCAACCCAGTCGCCTCAGTCCTCTCTGGTACGGTGGCGCCTATTTAATCGGCGCTGCGAGCGGGGTTATCGGCGACAAATGGAGTCTCGGATTTATCGCCGAGACAGAAAACCAGGTGTGTGCTCACCTCGAATCGCATCTTGAGCACCTGCCCAAAGGCGATGCGAAAAGCCGCGCTATCGTCGAGACCATGCGTGCTGAAGAGGCAGAGCATGGTGAAAACGCCATCAACGCCGGTGCGGCAAGTTTGCCCCCACCCGTCGTTCACCTGATGCGCGCGATCGCCAAAATAATGACAAAAACGGCGTATTGGTTTTAGAAACACGGACTTAGCTTGCCCTCAAGGGCGATCTGTATTAAAAGTGGTCCGCACACGGGCGAGGATTAAGTAATGCAAACAACAGCTAAGAACCTGAGCGATGTTCCGGCGATCAATCGATTTTTGAGTTATTGCAGAGTCAGGACGGTCCCTTCCAAGACAGTCATGATCCATGCAGGCGATTTGCCAGACGTTCTCTACTACATCGTCGATGGCTCAGTCGAGGTCATGATTGAAGACGAAGACGGTAACGAAATGGTTCTCGCCTACCTGAACAAGGGACAGTTTTTCGGGGAAATGGGGCTTTTCTACGAGCAACCCACCCGCAGTGCCTGGGTTCGCACACGAACCGAATGTGAAATTGCCGAGATGACCTATCCTCGATTTCGGCAGATTGCCAGCGAAAGCCCCGGTCTTGTATTCGAACTCGCCACGCAACTCGCGACTCGTCTTGATCGTACGAACCGCAAACTTGGCGATCTCGCATTTGTCGATGTCACTGGTCGGGTCGCGCACGCGATTATGGATCTTTGCAATGAGCCGGATGCGATGACGCATCCTGACGGCATGCAAATCAAAGTGAGCCGGCAGGAGCTCAGTCGTCTGGTTGGTTGTTCGCGGGAAATGGCGGGACGCGTGCTTAAAGTTCTGGAAGAACAGGGGCTGGTTTCTGCGTCGGGTAAGACGATTGTTGTTTATGGCGCCAGGCCAAACCGGAATCTCTGAGTTCTGAATCCGCAGGCGAGCCGATAAGTGTTTATCGGAATGGCTCGCTGCGCTGCGCTTTATTTCCTTTAAACACTTATCGGCTCGCCCGCTCCATTTCAGGTTGCGTTGGCGATTTCGTTTTTCATTGCTGTGATTGTGGCTTCGTAGTTGTCGCTGCCGAAGATGGCTGAGCCGGCGACGAAGGTGTCGGCACCGGCTGCGGCGATTTCTCCGATATTGTCGACCTTGACGCCGCCGTCGATCTCCAGCCGGATTTCCTGGC